>CAZHNG010000021.1:0-7522 GCA_964533785.1 uncultured Saprospiraceae bacterium
GAATATCAGCGTTTTGTTGTCTAAAATCTAGCGTCTAGCGTCAAAAGTCCAAAAATTACCTAAGTAAGATATTTGATTAATAGTTCTGAGGGTAGAGATATTTATCACACCATGGGGTGATTTTTGTTTATCCTTTTCCCTTTGAAGAATACAGAAATTTGCAATATAAAATAACTGAAAATGAATTTAAAAGATCCAGTTACGGCCATAATGTCAGAACGGTTAATTGTTGTAAATCCAAATGATGAAATGTTGGTGGTTCGCAACAGGTTTGAGGAGCATAGTGTCCATCATTTGTTGGTTGAACACGATAGGGAATTGCACGGTGTTTTGAGTTTGGGTGATTTTCGTTTTTTTCAAAGGAATTTCACTTCGGAAGGAGATCGCTTGATCGCGGAGTCGCGCTTACGTGCCTATAAAGTAAAAGAGATCATGACACCGGTTAATGAAATCGTTACGCTTCAGGTGGATTCAACGATCAAGGAGGCCTTGTTGATTTTTAAAGAAAATCGCTTTCACTGTATTCCTATCATGGATGAAGGCCGGTTGGCAGGTATTGTAACGACCCATGATATCATAAAGAACCTGTTGAAGGAGGAAGAATAGTAGTCGGAGCTTTACAAACATAAGTCGGGGGTTCCTTATTCTTACGAGTACAGTGATCGTTAATCAATCGTTTGTAAGTCGCCCACCATCAAACCAAAAGCTGGCGTCTCCCTATTTAATTGACTTTAAATACAAAAAAACATGAAAGTCAGGGCGATTATTTTAGTATTGGTGCTGGCCATTCTCCCGGGGTGTTTTGAAAATGATTTGCGGAAGAATATGGTTGCGGTCGATCAAGCTTACATTCCAACCGTTTTTTTTATAAAAAAGGAAAAAAAGGAAGAGGCCCGCACAAGTATGCTGCTGTTACAAAGGGAATGGCAAAATTTGATGAAATCGAAAGAACAATTGTACCTTAATAAAGAGGAAGAGTACGTTGTTGCAGAAATAGACTTGTTGCTGGAAGCAGCAGCGGTAGCCATTGTTGATCAAAATCTATACCAGGCATTGTGCCGGTTGGAGGATGCAAGGTTTCTTTGGAATGATTGGCGGGTTTGTAATGATATGACTTACTACCTTGATTATCTATACGAATTTCAAATGGCCTGGGAGGTCGTTGTTGAATCGCTTGAAGATCCTGATCGTTGTTGGCTGAACTGGCAAATTTTCCATCAGGACGTGATGATTGCCAGCCAGGCATGGTCAATAGCTTATCGTGCTGAAGTGGAATGGGAGTTATTTCCTACTGTTGGTCATAACCAAATGCTTTTTGCCGAGTATAGGACAGCATTGGAAACGGAGTTAAAGCGGCTGGTCGAAGCAGTAGATCAAGGGCAACTTGACAAAACCATTCAGGAGGCCGAATTTGTCAGCGAAAAATTTGATGATTTGTTAAATCTTTTTGGTAATTTTAATCACGTAGGCGGGCATATCGTGCAGTTGTAGAGAAAAAATGAGGATAATGCCGGTAAAATTTTCCGCCACTCATTGCCATTTCTTCGGCCCATACCTAAGGGGTATGCCCCTCAAAAATGGCTGCGATTGGCAAAAAAATGCCCTATAATAAATTTCAAAAACTTAAATGAAACAGCTTCTAAGTAAATAGTGTAATGTAAATTTCGAAAATAACCCCTGTATGATCATCCGGAGGGTTTGAAAGCATTAGACAAGTCTATTATAAGGAAAGCCAATTTTAACCAAGCGCATATTGATTATGAAAAAAATACTGTTTCCCACTGATTTTTCTAAAATTGCTGACAATGCTTTTCGCTATGCCTTAAGGATAGCAAAGCAAGCTGGTGCAGAAATCCACGTCCTTCACGTATACGAATTACCTTCTATTCGCGGAGCAAACCTGCCCCATACCATGGAGCAAGTTTACGAAGACATCAAATTAGAAGAATTTCAAAATTTCAACGATAAAGTTCCTCACCTCAATAAGATTAAGGAAGAAGAGCATTGTAACAGCGTGCAGGTAAACTATTCCCTTGAACAAGGGGCTACCATCAATACCATTATCATGACTGCCAATAAGGATAAGAGTGACTACATCATAATGGGAACTGATGGTGCTAAAGGGCTAAAAGCAATATTTAAAGGGACCAACTCCGGTGAAGTTTTGGAAAACTCTGTCTGCCCCGTATTGGTGGTACCTAGTGGTACGCCGGCAGAAAGTTTGATGGATATTGAAAATATTGTTTTGACCATTTCTTTCCAGCCGGAAGAAGAAAAAGCTTTACAACGGATTATTGATTTTGCTGCAATGTTCGGTGCCAGGATCCATTGCGTAAATGTAGACTTATTCTCCTCTGATATTGAAAAGCCGGAAATGGAGGCATTAAAACGAAAATTCGTTGATTATCCGAACCTGATTTTCAAAATTATTCAGGGAGCCGACCTGGAAAAGGCGCTGCAAAAATACCTTTTGGAAAACAACATCGATATCTTAGCTATGGTCACCCACCGGCGAAACTTCTTCCAGGAGTTATTCAGTGGCAGCCAGACTAAAAAAATGGCTTACCATTCTTCGGTTCCTATTTTGGCGATACAGGCTCATTTGTTGAAGGAGTAGTACGGGATAACGAGTTGATTCAAAGGTGGGAGGCTCCTTAGAAGGTGCCTCCCACCTTTAACCTACCTAAACTACATACGATCAAATACCGGTTTCAAATGATAAGGTACCTTCCATACTATATCTTAGCTCTTTTTTTCTTTGCTTGTGATAATGCTTCGGATCAGAATACTTCCCCCGGTTCTTCCCAAAGTGCCGTTGATCCTTCCGAACGTCCCAATATCATTCTGATGGTCGCCGACGATCATGGAAAAGATGCTTTGGGGTGCTATGGTAATCCCGTTATCCAAACGCCGAACCTGGACGCCTTGGCAGAGACAGGTACACGTTTCGACCGGGCTTTTTGTACTACGGCAAGTTGCAGCGCCAGCCGGTCGGTCATCCTTTCGGGATTGCACAACCATGCCAATGGTCATTACGGACATCAACATACCTACCATCATTTCAGCTCCTTTGATACGGTCAGTAGTCTACCCGTTCTGTTGGAAGAACAGGGGTACCGGACGGCCAGAATAGGGAAGTACCATTTGGCGCCGGAATCGGTATACCGGTTTCAGCGCTCCTACCGGGTAAGCGCCCGCAGCCCGGTGGAAATGGCGGATTCCAGCAAAGCCTTCATCGAACAAGAGGCTCCTTTTTTCCTCTATTTCTGTTTTTCGGATCCGCACCGGGGTGGCGGTTTCGCTGAAGAATTGCCTCATCAACCGGACCGGTTTGGTAATGTTCCCGAAGGCTATCCCGGAGTGAACGAAATTACTTACGATCCGGCGGACGTTATCGTACCTCCCCACTTAACCGATACCCCGGAAACCAGAGCTGAAATTGCACAATATTACCAGGCCATTTCCAGGCTGGATCAAGGCGTTGGTCGCCTGATGCAGCATCTGAAAGAGGCCGGAAAATTTGATAATACCCTTATTATTTACATCTCAGATAACGGCATGGCATTTCCCGGAGCGAAGACCACGCTCTACGAGGCGGGTATGCAGTTACCTTGCCTGGTCAAATTGCCCAACCAGAACAACAAAGGCGTTACGGATGGTATGATTACCTGGGCAGACCTTGCTCCGACCGTACTTGATGTAGCAGGTGCGGAAGGCTCGGATACCCTCTTCCACGGACGATCATTTGCTCCTTTATTAGGCGGAGAAAATTGGGATCGCGATGAAGTTTATGCCTCCCACACCTTTCACGAAGTAACGATGTATTATCCCATGCGGGTAGTTCGGGAAGGCCGGTATAAATTGATCATGAATTTAGCCAGTGGACTGGAATACCCCTTTGCTTCTGATCTGTATGCTTCCAAAACCTGGCAAAGTCTGTTAAAGGGGAATTTCGATAAATTAGGAGACAAACCCATCGCTGAATTTCTCCACCGCCCCCGGTTTGAACTCTACGATTTGGAAAAAGACCCGCACGAAACAACCAACCTCGCCGATGAGGCTGCCTACAATGAAATTCTTACCGGATTACAACGAAAAGTAAAATCTTTCCAGGAGCAATCCGGTGATCCGTGGGTGTATAAGTGGGAGTATCAATAGAATAGCCATATCATAACTTCTCGTTAAAATGACGTCCCTGCGCTACTTTATAACAATTAGCCCCCGAAAGTAGACTTAGATCGTATTTTTTTGGATCAAATACAATCTTTTTTCCACGAATGGAGTTTTAAGCATTCGACGAATTAATGTTTTAATAAATCATTGTTATAAAATGGGCATGGTAATTTATAATTGGTTGAAAAAGTGCAGTTGTATTCTGTTGTCTTGTCTGTGTTGTGCCCATTGTTTAGCTCAAGATATTTCTTCAACCAGGTTTTTTAAGTTTAATTTCAATACCTTATCCTCTCCAAGTTCAATTCTCTCCAATATTCCATCTGCTGTAGCTCCTCCTGCTGATTTCGAGCCTTCCCAATTGATAGAAGCAGAACTTCGATTTCCTATAAAATTAAAAGGGAAGACCAAGCTCATTGGATCGTTAGGCTATCAGAGGGAAATGCTTTCCGGATTGTATTTAGAATACGAAGCAGATGAAGACGATATTGATCTGGTTCCATTGCATAACCCATCTTTATCTTTCGCGGTAATGCATAGCTTTAATCGAAGGGTAAAGCTGATCAATAATTTCAGCGTGCAAAGCCGGTCGAATGATTTTCTCAGTTTCAGGTTGCCCGCTATGGCTTTTCGCAATACCTTTCTGCTCGAAAAAAGCGTGAATCAGAACAAAATGGGAATTGGGATGAGTATTGGCGTTGCCGGTAACCGATTTTCCATAATACCGATTTTGGAATACCAAAAAGAACTAAGTAACCATTGGCAACTCGACTTACTTTTACCAGCGAAAGCACTTTTAACCAAAGCGATAAACCGGAAAAGCCGTTTGCTGTTCGGCGCCCGGGGAAATACTGCTGAATATTTCTTTGATCAGGCCTGGTCGAATGGATTTACCGATTTATCTTACCGCCGGTTAAATGTAAATCTTATTACCGGATACGAGAGACAGTTGACCCCCATCATCGGAATAGGTGTGGAAGGTGGGGTAACGGTGCCGCTGAGATCCGGATTGTACCGAAATGATCAACGCTGGCAGCAGGTTCATAATTTCGGTACTTCCGTTGCGCCTTATTTTAATATGAAGTTTTTCCTTTCTCTGCCGAAATAATCTAAAATCCTTCGTTTTCTATCCGGCTTATTTAACTTTAACGTCATCCAAATGCAACACTTTGCCAGGTCCATCCGAACCTTTATCGGTGCACAAGACTTTGAAGAGTCTCGTTCTTTCTACCGCGAACTTGGCTTTGAAGAATTAATCCTTTCCCCTAAAATGTTTTACATTCTGCATTTCAGGTTGGTGGCCAGTCAACCGTCAGTTGTTAGATCTTATTTTCAGATATTGTGTTAAAAAAACATGCCATTTTCAGCCGATCATTTTTCTAAGCTTCCTATCGTAGGGATTATCAGAGGGCTTGCCGAGGAAGGGGTAGAGCAGTTGTTGTCTATTTATGTAGAAGAGGGGTTTACCACCCTTGAAATTACCATGAATACAGCGAACGCCCCCGAAATGATCAAAAAAGCATTGAATAACTTTGGTAACCAGCTAAACGTCGGAGCGGGAACGGTAAGGACCGCACAGGAATTGGAAGCAGCACTGGCAGCGGGCGCTCAGTTTATCGTGACCCCCATCGTAGAAGCAGCGGTTATCGAACAATGCCTGGAACAATCCATTCCGGTTTTCCCTGGTGCTTACACGCCGACCGAGATCTACCATGCCTGGCGTATGGGCGCTACGGCCGTAAAGGTGTTCCCGGCCAGTATTGGCGGTATTGAACACGTAAAGGCAGTAAAAGCTCCATTGGAAATGGTGCCTTTGCTTCCTACCGGAGGAGTAAATGCGAATAATTTGGGGCAGTTCTTCGATCTTGGGATCTACGGGGTAGGTATGGGAAGCCAGCTTTTTCCGAAAGCCTTAATTGCCAACAAAGATTGGGAGGGGGTACGGACGCAATTGGTGAGGGTGAAAAAAGCCTACGAAAGTTGGAAAGAAGGAACTGATTAGGTGAAAGCTCTGGAAGAGCGTTACCTTTGTAAAAGACAATGCAAAAACCAGGCGAGCTCCGGAGGAGCGGCACGTCTGTTTCTTGTCGTTGTGCCGCTCCTCCGGAGCTCGTAAAGGTGATTTGGGCTTTCTTTGTCCCACAGATTTCGTTCCTCAGGAACTTTTATTGGAGATGCTTCTATTTTAAGTTCATGCCGATACGATCGCTGCTGTTAAAGCCGGCAACTATTTTTTTCGAAATCTCCAGATTAACGATACGATCGATTGCCCGGACATCTATAACCGCTAACAGTCAAAACACCTAATACCATGATTACGCACTTTCTAAGCTGCGACTGGGGAACAACTTCGTTTCGGTTAAAGCTGGTAGACCGACATTCTGGAGAGATCCTTGCTCAATTAGCGAATCACCAAGGCGTTAAATCAACCTTCAAACGTTGGCGAGCAAGTGGTAGTCCGGAGCGCCTTTCCTTTTACCAAGCCGTTATTGGGGAGGCGGTAGCACCATTAAGTTTGGAAATCGGCCAGGATCTTAAGGGGACCACAATAATTCTATCCGGCATGGCATCTTCTTCCATCGGTATGAAAGAACTGCCTTACGGTGAGCTTCCACAGGATTTAAGTGGAAAAGGATTGGTCAGCGAAGCCATCCCCGCCACTCAAGTTTTTCCGTATCCGGTCAAACTGGTTTCGGGGCTGCAAAAACCAGGTGATGTGATGCGGGGTGAAGAAGTGCAGGCGATCGGGTTGGATTGTTCGGGTTACCCGTTGCCGGATCAATATATCTTGGTTTTACCGGGCACCCACTCCAAACATATCCGGATTAAAGATCGCAAGATCCTTGATTTTTCGACTTTTATGACCGGAGAGCTTTACCAGCTATTATCTACCCACAGTATTCTACAGGATAGTCTGGAGTCAAATTTGAATTGGGATATAAATAGAATGGTGGCTTTCGATGAAGGGGTGATCAAAGGAAGTAAGGGGCAGTTAAGCCAGGAATTGTTTGCAATTCGTGCACATTCGTTACAAGGAAAATGGAATAAGGAAGAATCGGCCATGTACCTCAGCGGCTTGTTGATCGGTCATGAATGCAGCACGGGATATGTGTGGCCCGTTGTTTTTTGTTGCGAGGAGCAATTTTTGGGACTGTACCAAAGGGCGGTAGAGGTGCTTGGAACTGCAAAAAAATCAAGTTTTGTGAACCCGGAAATTGTTGATAACTTGACGGTTAGGGGGCAAAGGGCTTTGCTTTCGGGGGGTGTTTTTTGAACCACGGAGGACATGGAGGACATGGAGATTTTTGTTTTTGCGGTATTTTTCGAGACTTCGTCTCTCAAAATTTGGTTG
>CAZHNG010000021.1:7622-25207 GCA_964533785.1 uncultured Saprospiraceae bacterium
AGATCGATTTAATTGAGATTTAGTTTGCTCGACTATTTACGAGTGCATGGAGTGCGCGGAGATTTTTGTTTTTGCGGTATTTTTCGAGACTTCGTCTCTCAAAATTTGGTTGAACCATGGAGGACATGGAGTGCATGGAGGTTTATTATGATTGGAACTTCCTTACGGAAGTGATGTTGTAGATCGATTTAATTGAGATTTAGTTTGCTCGACTATTTACGAGTGCATGGAGTGCATGGAGATTTTTGTTCGACTACCATGCGGGAGTTTCAGTAGTCATTAGTTGTGCGGTTTTCGTTTGCTTTGCCACGTAGGGCCCGCCCGGGCAAACGTTTGAGGAACCGGGGGTTAATAGGAACCGGACTCTAATTTGTAAGAATCAAATAAACTTTATTGTGGATAAAGCGCTGCAAACAATGATCGATAATATGCCTGCAAAAACGGGTAAATCCCTGGAAGAGTGGCTGGACGTTTTGAAAACACAATCGTTTTCCAAACATTCAGAAGCCGTAAAGTTTTTAAAATCGGAGCACAGCGTCAGCCATGGTTTTGCGAATACCATTGTCCATCTTTCCAAGGATAAAGGGGAAAAACCCAGCGATCTTGTTGCTCAGCAATACGAGAAAAAACAGCAATTGAAACCCATTTACGACCACCTGCAATCCATAATTCAATCCTTTGGTAAGGATATCGAATTTGCACCCAAAAAGGCGTACGTTAGCGTACGGCGCAAAAAGCAGTTTGCAATTATTCAGCCGTCAACTAAAACGCGGGTAGATCTTGGACTTAATATCAAAGACAAAGAACCTGAGGGTAACTTGGAGGCTTCAGGGAGTTTTAATGCCATGTGTTCGCACCGGATTCGATTGAGTAGGGTGGAGGATATTACGGATGAGGTGGAAGCGTGGTTGAAGGAGGCATATGAAGCGGCGGGTTAGAAAGCTTCGAGGAATATGGTTACCTCATTGTTTAATGAATTTTGAATTTTTGAACGGGATGGTAGGACTTCTTTTGAGGTGGAAGTGGGGTTGGGTTTTAGGTTATGGGGAAAGGGCCAAAAAATCGAACTTCATAGATTTACAAATTTTTTAGATCCTAGTTATCACTCAGAAGCTGAAACCAATAAAATGGCGCCATCTATTGGAGCGGCCCCAAAAATCAATCCACTTAGATAAGAAACTGGATGGCTTCGAAAGCTTACCGGCGAATAATTTCGTCTTTCAGTTTCATACTCAAACTTTGTTGAAGGATCGGAGGAACCACACTCCCTTAAACTTGGATGGATAGACTTAGCTTTATATGGTTCTTTTAACTTAGGCCAAAAATACTTGGCAATGGCGTATCTAAGTGTTCTTTTTCCACTACATTCATCACCGATCATGCTAATATTCACTGTTGGTTTTTTATCTAGGGAATTCATTTTCGCAATGATTTTGAATTTTACTAGTTGTGCGATTTAACATTGGAAAACTACTCGCACCTCAGTTTAGAAAATTGTGAAACATGTGAATCACAAAAATAGTAGTACTTTAAAAGTGTTAAATATAAAATAACCAGTTATTCAAAAAACTGCTGTAGTAGCTTGATTGCAAGTAAAAAAAATGATTCTTCTTTACTTCCATTGGTATTTACAACTTATTTGTAAACCGTTTAACAGGGTATCAAAATGTTTCCAGCTACTTCAGTTTAGTTTATAACCAGCTATACAAAGTTGAATAGCCAAAAACAAGTAAACAATAAACGACAGCCCATGCATCAAGATATTAGAATTGCACAATTGGAGCGCGCTTTAATGATAGAAGCTTCATTAGAAAGGGTTCGTTCAGCATCAATGTCCATGCGAAAAAGCGAAGGCCTAATCAAAGTAGCAACCATCATGTACGAGGAATTCAAAAAGCTGGGAATGACTCAGTCAGCCTCTGCCAGGTTTGGACTCATTGACGAAGAAACGAAATTGCAATACATGTGGGGTGCCCAAACCGACAATGGTTTACTGCATTATTTTACCCTACCTTTATTGGGTGATCAAGTACTTCAGGACAGATATGACGCGTGGAAAAGCAAAAAACCGCTATTTAGACAAAAGTTGAGTGCACAGGAATTGAAGAAACATTTGGAGGTTGCCATGCCAATAGCTCAAACCACAGAGGAAGAAGAACGATCTAAAACCGCAATGCCGGATCCTACCTATTTCTTTTTTGGAAATTTCAAACAAGGATATTTGCAAATCATTTCTGCCGAAGCACTCAGCGAAGAACATCAAGCCTTATTGCCTCGATTTGCAAAAGTTTTTGAACAAACCTATACACGTTTTGTAGATCTGCAAAAAGCAGAAGACCAAGCCTTGCGCTTACAAGAAATTGATAATGCAAAAACAAACTTTTATACCAATATTACACATGAGTTTAGAACTCTTTTGACCATCATTCTTGGAATGGCCGATCAATTGAAAACCCAAGTTTACGAGAGTGGAAAGGTTGGCTTGGAAATGATCGATCGCAATGGGCGACAACTACTCCGTCTAGTAAATCAAATGTTGGATCTGCATAAATTGGAATCTAAATCCATGTCAATTAATATGATCCAGGGAGATATATTGACTTATCTGAAATATCTCGTCGAATCTTTTCATTCTTATGCCGCCACAAAAAATATTCGTGTTCAGTTTTTGACAGATTTGGAAGAATTACAAGTGGATTATGATCCGGAAAAAATTCAACACATTGTTTCCAATCTATTATCGAATGCGATAAAATTTTCCCCAAAAGGAGGAGAAGTATCCCTAGAAATAAGCCAGCAAGCCAAGCACTTTCACTTAAGTGTTAAAGATTCGGGTATCGGGATTAGCGAAGATAAAATGGACCGAATTTTCGATCGCTTTTATCAAGTCGAAGGCTCGAATACCCGTCACGCGGAAGGAACTGGAGTTGGACTGGCTTTGACAAGAGAATTGGTGCATTTGTTAAAGGGTAAAATCACCGTAAAAAGTCAATTAGGAAAAGGATCAGAATTTATTGTTCGTTTACCTATTACACGACAATCCAAATTTAGTCAAGAAAAACCAAGCGTGGCTGTTATCGCTCCAAAATCGACTGACAAACCAACCGTTGATAATACCAATCCACAACCGGGAAGTCAAAAAAAGTATCTGTTGATTATTGAAGATAATGTAGATGTAGTACACTACTTAAAATCCTGTTTGAAAAATAGCTATCTACTTGATGTGGCTTATGACGGCCAAGAAGGGATCGATAAAGCAAAAGCAACAATTCCTGATTTGATTATTAGTGACATTATGATGCCTTTGGTGGATGGATTTGAGGTCTGCAATAGCCTAAAAAATGACATCCGCACTAGCCATATTCCGATACTATTACTCACTGCTAAAGTGGACTTGAATTCCCGTTTACAGGGAATTGATCAAGGAGCTGATGCCTACTTAGCCAAACCCTTTATTGTTGATGAACTACTTGCAAATTTGAACGCCCTATGGAAACAAAGAAATCGATTGCAGGAACACTATCTACAACTGTATAACACCACTAGTAATTCCAAAATGCTGAATCCGGCAATTAAGGGAAAAAAAGAAAGCGAATTCATCGAAAAAGTAAAAGAAAAGATTCACACCAACCTAGCTAATCCAAATTTTGGTGTTGAACAATTGAGTCGTTACTTGTCTATCAGCAGCACTCAAATGTACCGAAAACTGAAAGCTCAAACAGGGTGCTCTGCACAAGAACTTATCCGCTCAATTCGTCTGCATCATGCGCAAATTCTACTCAAATCCTCACAAAATTCAATTGCAGAAATAGCTTATTCTACCGGTTTTAGTGAACCTGATTATTTCTCTAAAGTATTTAAAAAAGAATTTGGAATGCGTCCGTCTGCTTATAGAAAACTACCAAATTTTTCCAAGTAAGTAATCCATTAACTCAATGGATGATTTTTACTGGTAATTGCAAGATTTTTCCGGTTGCCCGTCCCTACCTACCACTAATTTTGCTGTATGAGTCTTGGGCCAGGCCATATCAGTACACTTTACAATATCAATAACTAAATTCGAAAAAATGAATAAGCTAAATCTGTTCACAATTCTGAGCTTGTTGATACTCTGCATCTCCTGTAATAAAGATGAAACTGTAGGTCCCTTGTCAATTCAGGATCGCCTAACTATGGAGCGTCCGATAGATATTTATAACAGTGGGGTACCATTGAAAGACCTTTATGGCAAATTATACGAAGGGGGCTTGATTTTTCACCTTAATACCACAGATGGTACAGGCTTCGTAGCTGCACCTTCTGACCAAGGAGCAAAAAACAATCTATGGGGTTGCCAATCAACTGATCTTCAGGGTTTAAGTAATGTAACCGATCCGCCGACGAATTCTGAGACAGAAGAAACAGCAATGGTAGGAGCCGGAAAAGCCAATACCAATCGCATTGTGTCCGAATGTTCAGAAGATGGAATTGCAGCCAAATTATGTGCAGATCTTAACTTAGGGGGGCACGAAGATTGGTTTTTGCCTTCGAGAGGAGAACTAAAGCAACCCTTGATATGCTTGAAAAAGCGATAGAATTGTGTACGGACGAACTATTGAAAGACAATCAAAAGCTCTTCTACATCATTTTTCATACCTTGATTTTTCTGGATTATTATTTGACGATTCCGCCGAAAGATTTTGTACCCTATTTACCTTTTTCGGAAGTTCCAAAGGATGAAATACCTGAAGCGGCCATTGACGATTTAATACCCGACAGGTTTTTTACAAAGCGGGAATTAATGGGCTACTTACAATCAAGTCGGGAAAAATGTAAAAACCTAATTTCGAGATTGGAAGCTGAACAGAGTTTGCGATTTACGGAAGAATTGGAAACAGGTGCTATGGATTATTCTTTAGTAGAAATACTACTCTATAACATGAGACATGTACAACACCATACCGCCCAAATAAATTTGCTGCTGAGAAAAGAAATAAACAACACCTCAGGATGGGTTGGCAGAACCGCTGAAAATTTGTAAATTCTATCATGGAAAGATAAAAACAATTGAGGCCAATATTAAAACTTACATTTGTGAAGCCATTGAAGTAGAAAAAGCAGGTTTGAAAGTCCATTTCAAAAATAATCCTGAACCCATCCCCGAAGAATTGGAAAAAAAGTTTGAGGAAGACCCGGTCCTGAAAACGTCCTTTGCAGCATTGACACCAGGTCGACAGCGTGGGTATATTCTCTATTTTTCACAACCCAAACAATCGAAAACCCGGACGGCCAGAATTGAAAAGTTTACACCAAAGATCCTGAATGGCGAGGGCTTACACGATAAGTACAAGTCTGATAAAGAACTGGGCAAAACAACATAGCTTCAAAACAACTCAGTCACAATCGTGAACATTCCCATTCAGCACACCGCTAATCCCGCGAAACAATCGATTGTCTAAAAAAATCTGAAAAAAAATGCCCGACCTGGAACTATTCCCCATTAAATTTGCATTTATACCCTTGTAACGCACAATAGAATAAAACAATAACGATGATTTTCCTTCAATTGAATACAGATATAACTCCCATTGTCTATTCAGTAGGCAATAGTTGGTTATCGGAATGGCAACCGGCCTTGAGTGCTTGTTATCATACGGATAGCCCCCAAAATGCCGATACTCTTCTAACAGCTTTCCGCAAAGGCGTTTGCAGCTGTTAGTGAGCGGCTGCAAATTCTGCATGTTTTTGTAGTTGCTTTTTCGAAAAAATTAAGGTGATACTAATGGATCGTGTTACTTCGTAGCTCAGCTGGTAGAGCATTTGATTTTGGTTCAAATGGTCGCAGGTTCAATTCCTGCCGAAACCGATAGGTTTCATACACATCCAAATTCCGTTCACCTTTTAAGTTGGCAGTAGTAAGTTAAGAGTTACTTCGACTGAAAAATCGAATTGTAATTAGATGCAATTAAATACTCTTGGCGGTTTTCTCTGCCTATTTTTGCTAGATGCTAGATGCTAGATGCTAGATGCTAGATGCTAGATGCTAGCTTCTTTTTTTACAATCATTCAAAAAACCAAATGCAATGGCACGTTTTAATGTCAAAAAAGCGAGGCAGACCATCTTCAATCGCGCGGGCGGACAAGCTTTTGAGCAAAGCGCTAAAATGAAGCTGGCCTCCTTGCTGATCACCTCATTTGCACAGGATCAGTACTACCGTTCGGCCAAACAATCATTTGACGAACTGGAAACTTTATTGACCCAGGTAGATACTGAGTTTGCTGCCAAAGCCGCTGTTTACGCCCGTCGGGAAATGGGGATGCGTTCTATCACCCACGTTCTGGCCGCTAAACTGGCTCCTTTTCTTACTGGTAAAGAATGGGCGAAGGCATTCTACAATGCGATCGTCAAGCGTCCGGATGATATGCTGGAGATTCTTGCTGTCTTCTTTGCTAAGGAAGGCAATAAGTTGCCGAATTCGATCAAGAAAGGATTCGCCCAGGCATTCGATCAGTTTGACGGCTACCAATTGGCGAAGTACAGAGGAGAGCAACGGGCGATCAAGCTGATCGATGTGGTCAACCTGGTGCACCCTGTTCCTACTCAGCAGAATGCTAAGGCTTTGCAGGCATTGGTCAACGGAACCTTGAGGTCCGAAAATACCTGGGAAGCAAAGTTGACCCAAGCGGGGCAAAAGGCCGCTTCTGCCGAGGATAAAGCGGAACAGAAGGCCAAAGCCTGGGGTGACTTGCTGACTACTAACCGGCTTGGATATTTCGCTTTGCTGCGTAACCTGCGGAATATCGCCGAGCAAGCACCGGAAATGATCCCACTGGCGTTGCAGCAATTAAAGGACCGTAAACGGATCAAGAGGTCTATGGTACTACCATTCCGCTTCTTGACCGCCATGGACGAAATTAGAAAAGCTAAACTTAAAGCTAATCGCACCATACAACAGGCTTTAGTTGAGGCGTTTGAAATTTCGGTAGATAACGTTCCTCGGTTTGCAGGCAAAACCTTGGTCGTTTTGGATGACTCCGGGTCTATGACTTGGGAAGGCAACAGAAATAAGCCATCTCCCATCAGGATCGGTGCACTATTCGCTGCGATGTTGTTCAAGTCGAATGATGCGGATCTAATGCGTTTCTCGGATGATGCCTCTTACGTCAATCCTTACGCCGGAGATGCTGCTTTGAGTATCGCCGATGGATTGATCCAGCGGGCAAGGTCGGGTGGAACCAACTTCCACGCCATCTTCGCGAATGCCAAAAATGCCTACGACCGGATCATCATCCTGTCGGATATGCAAGGATGGGTGGGATGGGATCACCCTGGAAAAGCCTTCAAACGGTACAAAAGAAGGTTCAATGCCGATCCTTTTGTGTACTCGTTTGATTTACAGGGCTACGGAAGTCTTCAATTCCCGGAGGACAACGTATTTGCCCTTACTGGATTTAGTGATAAGGTTTTCGATCTGATGAAATTGCTGGAAACGGACCGACAAGCATTGATCACTAAGATCGAAGCAATAGATATATAAGTAAGGAGGCTACTTCAAAGTAGCCTCCTTACTTACTTTTAAGCTATTTTCAGTCATCTCTATTTCAATTCCTCTTGATTCTAAAAACATTGGAAATGATTCTCCGTTTATTGTGTATAATTAGCGATTTAGGTTGGAGGAAGCCTATCGTATTTCCTTCGCGATTTACAGTTAGTGTTGTTTCTAATACCAATATTTTGCTATAACTCTAGCGTCCGGCGTCTCCAGTCTAGCGTCTCAAATAAAAAAATATGAGAATCGAATCCAATCAATGTCCAATATGTAGTCACCTCTACTCCGGCGAAGATCTATTAAAGAACAAATGTTCCAATTGTGGTGCCAAACTGGAAACGGAAGCAACGATTATCGATAAGGCACTTCTCATCCTTTCCTGGGAATACGGTTCCAATAAATGGTGGTATATGAGTGTTTTTGTTCTAGTAGCGGCTGGATTTTTATCGAGGCTGGTGGGAGTGTGGTGATCAACATTTCAACAGGTTTTGGACTCGGCATAAAATGCTAAGAGACCTCAAACAACCTCCTCCTCCTTCTTCGTCAACCATTTATACAACACCGGCACCACCACCAAAGTCAATACCGAAGAAGAGATCATCCCCCCAATGATCGTCCAGCAGAGCGGTGACCACTGATTCGTTTCCTGCAGCGTCAACGGTAAAAGACCGAGTATCGTTGTAATGGTCGTCAAAACGATAGGCTTGAAACGGCGTACACTGCCCAACACTAGCGCCTCCGCCAACTCCATCCCCTCCTGCCGCAATTGATTGATGTAATCCACCAGGATGATGGAATTGTTTACTACAATTCCGATCAAAGAGATCAACCCGACAAAAGCAAAGAAAGAAAAAGGCCAGCCCGTCAGGTAGAGCGCAAAGAATGCTCCCGTAATCGCCAGCGGAATCGCCGCAAATACGATCAAGGGTTGTAGAATGGACCGGAATTGCAGAACCAGTACTGCAAAAATGGCGATCTGCGCCAGTATTAAAATGATACCCAGGCTGCCGAAAGTACTCTGCTGCTCTTCGTATTCGCCCCCTAATTCGTAATAAACATTTTCCGGCCATTCCAATTGTTCTAGTTCTTCCTGGATCTCCAAGGTTTTTGGAATCGTATTGTCCAGGTTTTCCAAACTGCCCATCACGCTTACGTAACGGTCGAGGTTGTAGTGGCCAAATTCCGCGATCCCGCCCGTAAAGGAAACAGCTGCAATATGGTGCAGGGGAATTTGTGCGCCGGTTCGACTGGCTACGTAAATTTTTCCAAAATCATTGATGCTGGGCGCCTCATCGAAGGGCATGCGTACTACCAGGTTGTATTCTTCATCGTCATCAGCCGTTACTTTATCGATGATCAAGCCATTCAGGCTGGCTCTTACCGTCCGGTCGAAGTCTAGTTCCGAAACGTTGAGCAAGCCCGCTTTTTCCTTATCCAAGGTGATCTTTACCTGGGTTTGTTCCCGTTTGATGGGGTTGACAATATTGATCACGCTGGAAGTATTGCGCAGAATATTTTCCACCTTAGCGGCCATACCTTTGATGCTTTCCAGTTTTTTGCCGATCACCCGTATTTCGATGGGGGCGTCTACCGGCACGCCGTTCTTGAGTTCTTCGATCGTGATCTCCGCGCCAGGATAATCGGCGAAATGACGCCGCAATTGCCCGATCGTTGCGTAAAAACGACGTTGATCCCAGTACTTTAAATTGACCAATATCTGGCCGTGCCGCTTTTCAAATTCAACTGGAATACGGTTGTAGTATACCTGTGGTACACCGTGGCCGACATTGGAGGTGTAATCCCGGACGTAATCCATGGTGTCCAGGATATTTTCGACGTAATTAACGGCTTTTTCAGTATAGTCCAAATTGGAGCCGTTCGGCGCGTCGATGTCGATCAGTAAAAGCGGTTTGTCAGCGGTAGGAAAGAAGGCGACGCCGATACTGGGGAAAAGACTGATGCTGAATGCGAAAATGGCGGCGGCCAGGACTACCGTTATCCACCCCATACGCAAGGACAATTGAAGCGACGGACGGTAAACGCTTTCCGCCAGAAATTTAAAGAACCGGTCAGCCGGCGTCAACCGATCGGCATCCCGGTCGGATAATATCCAGTTGGACATGATGGGAGAGAAGGTTAGTGCCAGGATCAGCGAGATCACCAGCGAAAAGATCACCGTCAATGGCAGGGAGGCTAAGAATAAACCGGGGCCTTCTCCCAACTGGGAAAGCGGAAAAAAGGATAATAAGGTCGTAACCGTGGAAGCAACAATAGCAAGGCTTACTTCCTTCGCGCCCTTCAAGGCGGCCTCTCGTTTGCTGACCCCGTCTTTGATAAAGCGATTGATATTTTCGATCACCACGATACCATTATCCACCAGTAGCCCCAGGGCAATAACCAAGGAAGCAATAGAGATTTGTTGCAATCCGTAACCCGCACCGTTCAACAGAGCCAGGGCCAGGATGATCGTGAAGGGGATCAGGGTGACAATGATCAATGCCGAACGCCAACCTAATGACAGTAAAATCACCAGGCCAACCAGTAGTATACCCTGCATCAGGTTGACAAAAAAGTCATTGATCCGGGATTTAACGGCGGAAGCCTGCTCAAACGCGATATTAAGGTCAATGTTAGCGGGTAAGTTTGCCGCAAAGGCTCCTGCTTTTTCCTGCAATACCTGATCAACATCCAGAATATTGTAGCCTTCTTTCAACTTGATGTTGATCAGCACGGCTTTGCTTTGATTGAATTCTGCTTTCCACAGGAGGTCTTCGTAGTCGAAGCGCACGTCCGCTATATCTTTCAGATAAACGACCCGGTTGTTACCAGCGGCAATAATCGTATTGCGGATTTCCTCGATATTGTCGTAGCCTTTGGTACTTTGGATATTAAAAGTTTTAGCGTAAGCATCGACGCCACCCCCGGGAATGTTGACGTTATTGCTTTGCAGGATACCAATGACTTGTGCGAGGCTGATATTCTGGGCCGCCATCCGTTCGTAATCCAATGCAATGCGTATCTCGCGTTCGGGAAAGGCATCAATGTCGATATTGCCAATCCCTTCAATATCTTCAATGTCGTCTTCAAATTCTTCGGCAATTTTTTCCAGCTCAGCGTATGCGACGTTGTCAGAAGTCAGGGCGAAGGTGCAAAAATTCACCCTGTCCTGCGGAGTGATCTGTTCGATCTGAAATAAGGCAATATTCTGGGGGAGCTGCGGGATAACGGTATTGACATCCCGAACGATTTCATCGTATTTTTCACCAAAATCAATTTCAAAGGAAGCTTCGATGTTGATCAGTGCTACCCCTTGCCGGATACTCGTTTTGATCACGGTGATATCACCGATCTCATTCACCACCTCTTCAATGGGATCTACGATCAGGGTTTCCATATCCTCAGGGCTGGTGCCGGGGTAAACTACCAGAATGAGGTAGCCCGGAAAGGTAACCTGCGGATCTTCAGATCGGGGCATATTTATGAAGGAACGGACACCCAACAGAACGGTGATCAATAGAACGATCAACACGAATTGGGCATTGCGAAGGGCTTGTCTGGTCATGATTATTAATTTTTTATTCTGATAGAATCCCCGTCTAACAAATAGGGCGCACCGGTAGTAATGACCGTCTCAAGATCTTTGATGCCCGGATCTTTAATAGCGAAATAGTCAGAAGTAATGTGAAGGGGTTCTACCTGAATTTCTTTTGCAATTTGATTGTTGTGTTCCGGTATGAAAATGGTTACCGTGCGGTCATCCGCTTCTACCAATGCTGACATTGGAACAGCGTAGTAAGGTGCGCTTTGCTGGGGAGCGATTTGAATGCGTCCGATGTAGCCGTTGCGGAGTCTTTTGCCATTGGCGTCAACGGTGAGTTCCACGTCGAAAGTACCCGTTTGCGGATCTGCCGACTCAGCGATCAGGTTGATGCGTCCCTCAAAAGTTTCGCCTGGAAAAGCATCGAAAGTAACGGTGGCTTTGTCACTGTAATCTACCCGGGTGATGTCTTTGTCCGAAAGGGCGACTTTCATGACAAAGGCCTTACCTTCATTGGAAGCAATGAGGAAGATGGGTTGTCCCGGGTTAACTAACTCATTGGGTTCTGCCATCCGGCTGAGTACGCGTCCGTTGACGGGACTTGAGATTTGTGCGTATTTCTGGTTGAACTCGGCGATTTCTAAGTCCGCCTCAGCTACTTCTACCGCGGTGGTCAGGTCTTGCACGTTTTCCAAGGTAGCAGCTTCTTCATCGTACATTCTTTTGATCCTTTCCAGGTCGCGCTCAGCTTTATCCAGGGCTTGCTTAGCTTTAAGCACCTGGGCGTCGATTTCGTTGGTACGCAAAGCTGCCAAAGTTTGTCCTTTACGTACGCGTTGCCCTTCGTCTGCCGATACGGAAGCGATGACGCCACCAATTTTAAATGATAAACGCAATTCTTTGTCAGAGGCCAGACGACCGATGGCGTTAATGGCCAGTGCTTCGCTTCGTTTCTCCACTTTTCCCAATTCTACGACGGGGCGTTTATCGATAATGTCTTCTACGGAGGCTAAAGATTCTACATTGTCTTTACAGGCAAAGCCTAAAATAGAGATGAGTAACAGCAGGATGTATTTTTTCATAATCAAGAGGATTGTCCAGAATTAGATATAATTTATTGAGCGGTGGCTTTCGTTAGTTCTGCTTTTTTGATCAAAAAGTCGTATTTGGTTAGTGCTTTTGATAATTGACTGGTTGTGAGTCGGTTTTGCGCTTGTAATAATTCGATCAATAAAGCTTTATCGTTTTCATAGCGGGTTTTAAACCGTTGGAAACTCTTAAAGGCGCTCAGTTCAGCGGCTTCCTCGGCTTCTATCTGGCTGAGAAGAGATTGCAGGGCGTAGTAGGTCTGAATGATTTCTATTTGAACTTTTTGTTCAAGTTGGCTCCGGTCGTTACTGATCATTGCTCTGTCTACGGTGAGTTCTTCGATCCTTTTTTTGCGCTGGCCATTGTCAAACAAAGAAACACTCATGCCCACCCCAATGGTGTACAAAGGGCCACCGGCATCAAAGTCGAAGTTTTCCGTTTGGATACCGATCCCGCCTTGTACGCCTAAAGTGGGTAAGCCTTCTTTTTGGATCCTCGATTGGTTGAGGTCATTTACCCTTTCCGCAACGGTAAGTTGTTGAAATTCTTGGCGGTTTTCCAGTGCATTTGTTTGTAGTAATGCTAGTTCAGGCAGGCTGTAATCTATCCGATCGATCAACTGTTCATCTACTTCGATCTCAGCGTTCAGTTCTCGGTACAATAATAAATTGAAAAGCGATTGTGCAACCGTATTTTGCTCAATCAATTTGGCTTTTTGACTCCTCAGGTTCTCAATTTGAAATTCTACATCGTAGATGATCTCATCAGTGGCTTTGTCAAAGCGGACGAGTTTACGGTTGAACGCAAGGACGTCATCCAGCAAGGCGAGAGAGGAATCGAGGATCCGGATGGCTTCGCGGCTTTTTAAGTAGTTGAAATAGGCTGTTTTTATTTGAAGCGTGATATCATCTTTTTCCAGTGCTATATTCAAATCTTCAATCAGGAGTAATTCATTTTGAATTTTTTGATTGTAACGAATTGAACTGTTAATAAGGGGCATCGAAACGTTGAGCTGAGCATCGATAAAATTGTTGGGAGTCAACTGAAATTTTTCGTTTGCCAGGTTTTCTGGAAAATTGTTGGTCCCGGTCAGTTCGTTCAAAGCGGCGTAAGCAGGATTAAAAAGATCTCCCAGTGGAAAGACGATTTGCCGTCCTCCGGTAGCCAATAAATAATTGGCATTGAAATCAACCGTAGGACCCCACAACCTTTGGGCTTGTTCAATACGGGAAAGTTGCTTTTTTCTGGATAATTGTGCGGAACGGATAGCCAGGTTTTGGTTCAGTCCCTGCTCGATGTAAGCATCCAGAATCTTACTTTGATTGTAAAGGTGGGGCGGGAATAGCAACAATAGGCTCAGGATTGCGATGAAAACAGATGTTTCAGGCTTCATAAATATTGGTGATTTTTACGCTGCCAAAGATATTCTTCAAAGGCATTTTGTGAAAGTGAATTTGGTTGAAGTGTAATATTCCATAGTTGAATCGAAATATATGTTGTTTGGATTGGGTAGTAAGATGAAAAAAATCTTTATGTCCTTTATGTTCTCTATGTTTCAATCAATAATTTTGAGAGGCGAAGCCTTAAAAAATCAACACACCATTCATAAAACAATAGCATGATCAACCTAAACAACTACGAGATCTGGTTTATCACCGGTAGCCAGCATTTATACGGCAAAGAAGCCCTGAACCAAGTAGCTGAAAACGCTGCTACCATTGCCAAAGCATTAGATGATGCGGCCTTGATACCCGTGAAGATCATTCATAAGCCCACGCTTACCCTGCCGGAAGAAATTCAACGTTTATGCATCGAAGCTAACGCCAATTCGAAATGTATTGGATTGATCGCCTGGATGCATACCTTTTCTCCCGCCAAAATGTGGATCAATGGTTTGAAGATATTGCAAAAACCCCTGGTGCATTTGCATACCCAGTTTTATCGGGATATTCCCTGGCCAACGATCGATATGGACTACATGAATCTGCACCAGTCAGCGCACGGCGGACGCGAATTTGGCTATATCAATACCCGGATGCAGATCAACCGCAAGGTAGTGGTCGGTCATTGGCAGGAACACCGGGTGCAGGAACAACTGGATACTTGGTCGCGCGCTGCAATGGGTTGGCACGAATTACAACGAACCAAAGTGGCCCGTTTAGGCGACAATATGCGGGAGGTAGCGGTAACGGAAGGGGATAAGGTGGCTGCTCAATTGCAGTTTGGCTTTTCGGTCAACGGCTATGGAATGGGGGACCTGGTGGCGCACATTGAGGAGGTGCCGGAAGAAAAAGTCAATCATTTGATCCGGGAATACGAAGCAGCATACAAAGTGGTACGGACGCTTGCGGCGGGAGGTACGAAGCGCGCTTCTTTAAAGGAGGCGGCAAGGATCGAGCTTGGATTACGCTCTTTTCTGGAAGCAGGGAATTTTTCGGCATTCACCGACACCTTTGAGAATTTGCACGGGCTGCGGCAGTTGCCAGGTATTGCCGTACAACGATTGATGGCCGATGGTTACGGTTTTGGTGCCGAAGGCGATTGGAAGACGGCGGCCCTGGTCAGGGCAATGAAAGTGATGGCGACCGGCCTGAAAGGAGGTAATTCTTTCATGGAAGACTATACGTACCATTTTGCGCCGGGACAGACAAGCGTATTAGGGGCGCATATGTTGGAAATATGTCCCTCCATAGCTGCGGGGGCTATTAGTTGCGAGGTTCATCCGCTGGGTATTGGCGGCAAGGAAGATCCGGTACGCCTGGTTTTCGATGCGGGAGAAGGGCCGGCGTTGAATGCTTCATTAATCGATTTGGGCTCCCGATTCAGACTATTGGTCAATACGGTAGAAGCTATCAAGCCGGAACCACTACCAAAACTCCCGGTAGCCAGAGCTTTGTGGAAACCACATCCTGATTTGGCAACCGCTGCTACCGCCTGGATACTGGCGGGGGGAGCGCATCATACTTGCTATTCTCAAAATCTAAGGGTAGCGCATTTGGAGGACTTTGCCGAAATGGCAGGAATAGAACTTTCGGTGATCGACCAAAATACAGAACTGAGGAGGTTTAAACAGGATCTGCGGAATAATGTGGTGTATTACTTAAGGTGAAGATTTAGGTGAGCCTCTTTAGGCCTCAACCCGACAAAGGTACGTACGTAAATAATTTATAAATGCTCGCAATTCCGCACTTGCTGCCCATACGGGCCCTACGTGGCGGAACGTCTCGATGTGGCGAAACTCTAGAGTCTCTAACTCAATAGGCGATAAAAGCCAGAGACTTGTAGGATCAAAAAGCCTGCTCAAACTCAGGACAATCAAGACGTATATCTTTATCTGCTAAGGGCTTTTGGAGCAATTGACAAAAATGTCCATCCTGTTGCTTCTGGTAATACCGGCAACCGAAACAAGTCTTTTGGACAGTTATAACGCCTTGTTGATTAAGGGTGAAAATCAATTGGCTCAGACTTTTCCACAGCAACTCCTTTTCTGTGGCTCCAAAATTTTCAATGATCTGTTGTACAGGATGGGCAAAATTTTCTGTTTCCGCTACCACCTTTTTGCCTTCGGTTGTAAGAAAAAGAGTGTAAGCCCTTTTGTCCGCTATGGAATGATTTTTTTCAACCAGCTTCTTTTTAACCAATACTTTGACCGCATCACTCACGGTAGGTTTAGTGAGGTTGAATTCCTGCGCTAATTGGGTGATGTTGCAAAGTTGTTCCTGGTGGTAAGCAATGAAAATCAGGATTTGGATCTGGATGGGACTTAATCCTATTACTTTTGCGTGTTCCCATAGTAAAGTCCGGAAAGCTACCGATATTCTCTCTAAACCAGCAGTTATTTTACTGGCTAGATCATCATGCTGAAAGGATAAATCAAAAATACTGGGTTTCATACCGTGCAATTGCTCGAAAAAGGAATGTTCTAGACAAAGTTAGGCATCCTAATAATAATTTTGGGGATAATTTGCCATATTCTGGTAGTCTTTTCTAAATAATAGACGTTGACAAAGGCAGCCTTTAACTGACTTACCAATTTTCATTCGTCCGAAGCGATCGAAAATTTTGTCAGTTAAAGCCTGCGAAAGTCTAATAAAATTCTACCTTTTCCAGAGCACTAATTTTTATCGTGCTATGCCTGATTCCTATTCGCGCTTTGTTCTAATCTACCTTATAGGGCAACGAAAGGTCATTACTGGCAATGCTATACACTTCGTAAACGCCCAGCATGGGCTTATCAGCATTTGAGGTATTTACCTGCATATAACAAGTTACCGCATCATAACTGAAATCAGTTTGGTGGTTGATGCGATAATCCGGTATCACTACGCTGATTTTATGGCCTTGGGTGATAACCTGAAAACCCGGTGAATCCATGTACATCGGCATACCAGGATTTGTTGGGGGAAGAGTAACCGACTCTTCTCCCTTTTTAAACTGTTTGACGGACAATCCGCCTTGCACGCTTTTGTCTTCGTTCAATACTACCCAGTGGGGATGCCAAACAACGCCGTCGTTGTCGTATGCCTGATCGTTGTTCTCATCCCAAAGTGGGGTGTCGTCAAAATCGGGATGGGAAGTAAGTGCCAGGGCCAGGATCCCCTCCGTCTCACCGAATCCCACTGCGGTAGGCATTAAGGTAGTAGGAAAAACGTAGCCTAAAACCGGTGCACCATCTAACTGACCGGCAGGTTGGGGAACCGTAGAGCCCGCTTTCCCAGTCACTTCTATTTCCCATACGGTCATTTGTAATTCCCTGTGGTGATTGACTTTCGCTTTTTTTATCGAAAAGTCTTCATTGTTATAATTGCTTTGGCTGTTTAAATTGGAGTGGAACACAACGAAAAACAACGAAAAGAGCAGAAATAATGGTCTCATTTTAGAATAATTTAAATTTTTAAAAAATTAGGAATCCTAACTTTGTTGGCTAAAAAAATTTCAAGACTTTACCTCTTCGAGTGAAGCGCCAAAGTTCAGGTGCAGCACCGTTCCACGCGGGGTGACCAAGGCGGGTACGGACTTTACGCCTGCTTTTTCGGCCTCCTCAATCTGCGATGAATCCTCACCTAAATGGATGATATTGACATTTGCATTTCCAATAAGCTCAATAATGTCTTGTTCTGCGCTAACGCATACCGGACAACCGGCGTGGTAAAAAATAGATTTTTTCATCTTGATGATTTTGTTAATGAAATATGATGCCGTAAATATAATTAGGATTCCTAACTTTTTCAATTTGTACAGTATTTTTCTCTGTAATTGTTTACTGTTCAAAAAAAAACGGAGTTTGGAAAATAAATTATTGCTACAAAACCTACCGTTCAGCCTTTTTCTTTTTAGAGCTTTTCGCTAAAGGATTAAAATCTAGGCAACGTTGTATCCACTTGTCCAGATCTTCATCGGTATCAAATCCGTCGGGAGTAACGAAAACG
>CAZHNG010000021.1:25217-34727 GCA_964533785.1 uncultured Saprospiraceae bacterium
AAATCCATCGGATGACATCCCACTTCCTTCATTGCCTCAAGGGAAGCTTCTTCGCCTATTCGGGCCATCAACAGGTCTGTATTTTTCTTTTTGTCAAAATGGAGGCCGCAGCACATTTTGTCGTTAACCATGAAACAAAGGCCTCCCATCATTTTCTTTTCTTCAACAACCATCTTTTTTTCTTGGAAAACTTTGCGAATGCGGTCTGCTAAGTATTCGTCGTAGGCCATAGTTGAATTTGTTTATTGGTAATTTACAAACAAATTAGATCGCTTGCTGTTAATTTTCAAGTGTTTATAATAAAGCTAATCCTGCTATGACCAACTTTGCTACCTTCGATCGCAGTGGTTTCCCCATCATTATCGTCACTTTTACCGGCGAAAAAGAAAATCCGGATAATTTTCAGCATTACCTGGATGGCCTATTACAAAATTATGATCGTAAGGAACCTTTTGTTTTGGTATTCGATGCCACCCATGCACCAACTCCTAATCCTACCTACCAGCAAAAACAAGCAAAGTGGATGAAAGCACACGAAGATCTCATTAAAACCTACTGCCGTGGTGTAGCCTACGTCATGCCTAATCTGCTATTGAGAAACGTACTAAAACTCATTTTTGGAATACAGAAAAACCCCGTTCCTTTCAAGGTTTTTGGGGACCTTGAATCCGGTATTAACTGGGCTGAGGAAGCAATGGATAATAAATAGATAGATCTTCAATATTTTCAAAATGAAGGGTTGATAACGAAAATGGGAAAAGGGAGAGGAACATTTTATATTTATAGAACTGATGAAGAAAAATAGAGGAACGCCTGCTACCAACACTGTTTTGAAACCTAAAAAAGCCTCAAAACCACCCGCTATCAAATTTCTTAAAACCTCTATAATCTTGTTCACATTTTAACCAGTTAATGTGCTTTTACTCTTTTACAACTCTCATAGTTGAAAAATCGGTAAATACACGTCCATACCGGTCTTTTGCTCTGACCTCTATAATATGCCTTCCGGGCGGAAAATTACTACCGATATTGGCCTCCCAAAGGTGTGTGGATATTCTTGGTTCCGGCATTGGTGATCCCGGAGGCGTTTCTTCCGGACCAAATGTTTCCTCCCATTTCTCCCTTAGCTTAATTTCCTTGAATCGTTTCCAGCGCTGATCAATTTTTAAATAGTAAGGATCGTATTTATCTACTTTTTCCATTTCCTTCCATTCTGAAATACCTTTTATTCGGTATTCCAACTTTGATTGTTCACTGCCATTAAAAAAGTTAACGGTTAAAAGCACCGTATCTAATTCATTGGCCACTATTCCCCTGGGAAGATAGATGTTCATCCGATGGTCTGCCGGGCTTCCGGCAACCTTCCAGTCAATGATATATTCCGTACCATTAAAAGTTATAAAGGAATAGCCGTTAGGCGTTCCGTCTCGCATTATGGTGTGGGGTACATCCACCTCATTCCTCATTCCATTCCACCAGCTTCCGGATGTTGTACCGACATTAAAGTGGTGGTGCGGTTTAGCTTGCTGCCAGTCCGTTGAGTCCTGATGAAAAAATTTATTGTCGTGCACATGTGTATGCGCAGAAATAGATAAGGTATTCGGAAAGTCTTTAAGTAGGTCGAATAACTTTTTTTGATCACTTTGTCTAAATGATTCGCCATGCTGAACCAAAGGGATATGCATGGTCAGGACAATTAAATGGTTTTTAGGTGTCATCTCAAGGTAGTTGGAAACAAATTCAAGTTGGTCGGGTCTCAATCCTCCCACATAATTCCTTGAACCGGCAACGCTTTCATGGATCACGTCATCCACAACAATGAAATGGACATCCCCATAAACAAAAGCATAAGTGGCAGGCCCATAAACACTTTCATACGTTTCATCTGAAAGTTCATCCGTAGGAGCCATATAGTTGATGTCGTGATTTCCCAAAACATTATACCATGGGATTCCAAGCTTTGCAACAGCTTGATTGAGGGGACTGAAAAGATTAAGATCGTCTCCTACGATATCCCCCATGGTCATCCCAAATTTAAGTTGGTGTTTTCCGATCAATTCACTTATGATATCATCTGAAAGAAAGTCAATCATTTCAATATTATAGGGTTGTGGATCTCCAAAAACAACCATTTTGTAATTTTGAGCACTTTCTTCCGGGTACAATGGGAAATTGATCTCATCAGGCAGGTCTCCTGTTGGTTCTACTCCTTTATAGGTGAAATTTTCAGGATACCCATTTGGTTTATGGAGGTAGTAGAATTGAGGCAAATTGTCCTCATTCAGAGGCGTCATCCAATCTTTTGGTTTAATAACAAAAATTACAGCATCATCAGCTACGGGAATTTCATAAGCTCCATTTTCATTGGTCAGTACAATATCAACACCGTTAGAAACGGCCACTTCGGGAACCCCTTTTTCAGCAATATCCTTGATGCGGTTCTCGTTCGTATCGTGAAATACAAATCCTTTAGCTGTATTCTGCGCATCCGCACAAACAGCAGCAACTATGATGAATATGGAAATAATAAAAGCTTTCATACTAATTTGTTAAATTGAAAACGAATATATCCAAATCTAATTAATTTTACATAATTCCAAGATTAAGGGATTATTAACCTTTTGAAAGAGTGTGAATGGCTACGTCGAGGGAAGGAGAATATTATTTTATTGTTCGTTCTCAAGGGAAAAAGCATCATTATTATCTTCAGGGATAAGTTTTGTTACAGATAGGAAAAGAAGGCGCGAGAAGGCAATAGAAATTACAAAAAGAAAAACCCATGCTAAAATTCTACCGCCTTCGGTGGTTAAGGCGAAAATTATTATTCAAAGGCAACTTAAAGAAGTACCTGGTATATGCTTTAGGAGAAATCTTATTGGTAGTTTTAGGTATTCTTATTGCGCTGCAGATCAATAATTGGTCAGAAAGCGTGAAAGACGAAATTGCGGAAAAAAATTATCTGAGAAGCATAAAGGAAGACTTAGTATCAGATACTATCAGCCTCAACGAAGTTTTAGAACAAATAGAATTGAATTTGGATGCCGCTTCCACACTTATTAAATTTTTCAATCAATCTCAAAAAGAACCTGTTGATACCAACAAAATATATGCATCAATCCGGCTTGCTGGATTTTTGATGCATTTCGAAACAAACGCTGCAACTTTTGATGATTTGAAAAATACTGGAAATATCAAAGTCATCTCAAATGTCGAATTAAAAAAGGCAATTGCTTCTTACTATACCTTCATTGAGACAAGAAGGAATTATCGAAATCTCTGGCAAGATAAGGTTTGGGGAGATTATTGGGAGGCAAGAGATGACCTGATAAACGTAAAATTGGATGCCTTTTGGTCGAATTCCTATCATACCGATCAAGTTGCGGTGGAATTACCCAGGGATTTTGACATCAGTAGGGAAGAAGCTAAACATTTTATCCAATCTTTATATAATATAATTGACATTACCACCTTTCGGGAAAAGGTTTTCAATGATATAAATAAGAGAGCCAAAGAGTTGATCGTTAAAGTTTCTGCCGAAATTGAAGATGGGTAAATGGTTTCTAGTTGACTTTTGTGTTTACATGATTTTTTTAGAAGGGTAATAAGCTATAATTTTTTCATTACGTACACTTTTTACAGATCGACCTCGCTAGAGGTCAGAGATTGGTAAAACGTAATATCAGATAGGTGCTTTCGTGCCGTTAGGTACGAAATATAGCGTACCTAACGGCACGCTAATCATGCTTAGGCTTTCCTTTTTACCAAGGTCTTGTCCCTAACGGGACTTTTGTGAAATGTGTACGGTAAAAAATTAATTTTCAAAAAAGAGGTCAAGGCCCAATTACCCGACAGAAAAAATTAAGAAACAATTTGGATGACGAAAAGCCTTTGTCACTGCGAAAAAGGGGGCATGGGTTATGGGGATATTTGGATCGATACAGTGAGTGTAATACTGACGTGAGATTATGATGTCGTATAAGTACAGCTACAGACTGATCGGGAAGTCGTGAACTCGCCTAACCCGTTGAAAACTTGCATAACTCGCTAACCCGTCCAACGCGTCTACCCCCGGAAATACAAATAAGCCGCTATTATCAGCACCAATACCAATACCGACCAGAATATATCCTTACTGTTATAACTCGCTTTGTTCGCTGCTCTGTCTTCCGCGGTCAGCGTACCGAAGGTTAAACTGCGAATTTTGGTTAAAGAAGGAGCTTCCGTCGCATAACTTACGGCTACCATAACGATTCCACTCACAATGAAGATCAATAAGCTGTAATACTGGAAGAATATATTATTGATCACCCAAAAGAAGGTGCCTTCTTCGTAGCTGAAATCAGAAAGAGCTACTGGCGTATCGATGGCTAACCGGAAAAGTCCCATTAAAAATCCAACACCCAGGGCCGCAAGACAGCCACTGGCGTTCATTCGTTTAAAAAAGACCCCAAAGAAAAAGACCACAAAGATTGGAGGTGCCAGGTATCCCTGAACACTCTGCAGGTAGTCATACAAACCGCGGCTACCCTGGATAACCGGGATCCACAACAAACCAATAAGAACCATTACGGCGGTAGCAATTCTTCCGATCCGCACCAGGTTCTGTTCTGATGTTCCCGGCTTGATCTTGGAATAGAAGTCCATGGTGAATAGGGTCGAGGACGCATTGAATACCCCGGCGAGCGAGCTCATCAGTGCTGCCAATAGGCCGGCCACCACTAGTCCACGGATACCCGTTGGCAATATGGTCGCTACCAATAAAGGAAAAGCTTGCTGCGCATTAGCCGTGATGACCTTGCCGTTTTCATCGAGTAGTTCGGCACTGATGGTATCCATCTTTCCACTGGCCGCAAGAGCAAAGCAGATCATTCCCGGAATGATAAAAATAAATACGGGTAATAATTTTAGCAATGCCGCTGCGATGGTGCCTCTCCGGGCTTCGGTAAGATCTGAAGCGGCCAGGGTTCTTTGTACGATATACTGATCGGTACACCAGTACCAAAGGCCAATGATCGGGGCGCAAAGCAGCATGCCTAACCACGGATAGTTACTGTTGAAATACCAGGCCATCTGAGTGTCGTTTTTGATCGGCGCCCAGGTGCCTTCCATTCCGGCGGGCACCATTGGTTTCCAGAGATTGAACATATCGCTGCCCGCAATTCTTCTTAGTTCGCTCCAGCCTCCCAGCGCATCGAGTCCGTACCAGGTGACCATAATGGAGCCCAAGATGAGGATGATGGTCTGTAGTGTCTCGGTATAAGCCACTGCTTTCAGGCCTCCCAAAATAGTGTATGCTCCGGTTAGGATAATGACCAAAATAGAGCCGATCCAAAAGCTATCCAATCCCAGAAAATTGACATCGGGGAGTAATACGCCGAATACGATTCCGCCGGCAAAAATCCCTACCGCTACTTTTGTGAGTACGTAAGCCACTAATGAAATCAAAGAAAGTACCCACCGCGCGGTGGAAGAAAACCGTCGCTCCAAAAACTCCGGCATCGTAAAAACTTTGGAACGCATGTAGAAAGGCGCCAGCACCCAACCCAAAACCAGAAGGCACCAGGCGTGCAATTCGTAGTGGGCCATGGCCACTCCGTCGGTGGCACCCGATCCCGCTAAACCAACTAAGTGTTCAGAACCAATATTTGAGGCAAAAATCGAAGCGCCTACCACAAACCAGCCCAGGTTTCTTCCCCCCAGGAAATATTCCTCAGAAGTATTGTTCTTTTGTCTGATGACCCACCAGGCAATGCCCAGAATAACGGCGAAATAGGCCAGGATAATTACCCAATCCAGTGTAGAAATGACACCCATGGTTGTTTAAAGTTGATGGTTATTAATTACAACGGCCGAACAAGTTTATTGATCATTGTCCGTAATATGCATTCGGACCGTGCTTTCTTTCGTAATGTTTTTCGATCAGGCTGTTTTTCAAACGGGGGGCCTGAGGATTAATTTGTAACGCTAAGTAAGCCATTTTTGCGCATTCTTCCAGCACTGCAGCGTGGTAAACTGCTTTTTTTTCCGTCTTGCCCCAGGTAAATGGGGCATGATTGCCAACGATGATCATTTCTACTTCCTTCGGTGATAATCCTCGGCGATTAAATTCATTGATAATTTGAAGCCCTGTTTCGTATTCATAATCTCCTTTTATCATTTCATCACTCATTGGAGGAGCACAGGGAATATCGACCGTTGTATGGTCGGCATGAGTAGTGCCCATGATCGGGATATCTTTCTGCGCCTGGGCCCAGGCGGTCGCATAAGTGGAATGGGTATGTACAATACCACCGATGTTTTCCCAATTCTTGTAAAGCACGGCATGGGTCTTGGTGTCGGATGATGGCCGGAGTTTACCTTCAATAATATTGTTATCAAAATCAACGATGACCATGTCTTCAACCCGCAATTGATCATAAGGAACCCCACTGGGTTTGATCGCAAAAACACCTTGATCACGATCAACCGCGCTGGCGTTCCCGAAAGTGAAAAGCACCAGTCCTAATGCGGGTAGTTGCATATTGGCTTCGTAAGCAGATTCTTTGATTGCCTGGTATTTACTCATAGGTAGTGGTTAGATGGTTATTGGGTTCTGAGATTATAAATTATGATTTGGGAGGAAATTTCTATAACAATAATTTCTAATTTGGTTTGGTGCCTTGTACCGCGGAATTCATTCCGCGCTCAAAACCATATCGGAATAACATGCCATAGGTAATCAGGAGCTCCCATTTACAAGTGTCGAACAAAAAATGGGTTCTTCATAACACCTAAGTGTTCATTAAACCTTATGAATCTTCGAATTTTCAACTATTAACAATTGCATTGTCTAATTGCTTTTTTACAATAGTTTTAGTATCGAATTCTCTGTTTATTGTACAATGGACTGATCAAAGCGAGGTCATAAAATAATGCTCCATCAACCCACCTAATCTTTTATATTCCTTGTACATTTTTTCGTAGGCTAATGCCTTTTCTTTGTCGGGGTGGTATTCGGCGTCGAATCCCGTTCCCATAGCTTGCATGGCTTCTGAAATATTGGCATGAATGCCCGCAGCAGTAGCGGCAAACATAGCAGCACCCAGAGCAACGGTTTGTTCTGACCGGGCGATTTTAATCGGACGATTCAGTACGTCCGCCATAGTTTGCATGATAAAAGGTGATTTTTTAGCTACGCCTCCCAGGCCAATAATACCCTTAATGGGAATGCCTTCTTCCTGAAACCGGTCTACGATCTTCTTGGCACCAAAACAAGTTGCTTCTACCAGCGCACGAAATATGATCGGCGCATCACTGCCCAGGTTAAGGCCGGTAATAGCCCCTTTTAAGGCTTGATTGGCATCCGGCGTCCGGCGTCCGTTCAACCAATCCAGCGCCATGACACCCGTTGATTCAAAGTCAACTTCCGCAGCGGCAGCACTTAATTCAGGGATCATTCGATCCAACGCTTCTTCGATTAATCTGGCCTTGGTTGGCTCATCGATCAATTCACTTTGGGCAATAATATTTTCTACCGGCCACGATAACACTTTTTTGAACCAGGCGTAAACGTCTCCAAAGGCAGACTGGCCAGCTTCCAATCCTAACATCCCAGGAATAACGGATCCATCTACCTGGCCACAAATTCCTTTTACCAGGTGGTCGCCGGCTTCTTCCATCGGTGCTACCAGGATGTCACAGGTAGAAGTGCCCATTACTTTGCTTAGGAAATACGGTTCTATTTGCCCGCCGACAGCACCCATGTGGGCGTCGAAAGCACCCACGCCGATGACAACATTATTGGGGAGCCCCAAACGATCCGCCCATGCCGCACTGATCGTTCCTGCCGGAATATCGGAAGTGTACGTTTCTTGGTATAGCCGGTCGACCAGCCCGTCCAAAAGCGGATCAAGACTAACAAAAAAATCATTGGGAGGTAATCCACCAAAAGATTCGTGCCATAGTGCCTTATGACCTGCTGCACACCGACTTCGTTTCATTTGGTGTACATCGCCTCCGCCCACCAGCAAGTGAGGGATCCAATCACAGTGTTCCGCCCAGGAATAGGCGGCTTCCCGGATCGTTTCATCAACTTTTAGAGCATGTAAGATTTTGGCCCAAAACCATTCAGAGGAATAAATACCGCCTTCAAACTTTGAATAATCGATCTCCCAGCCGCTGCACAATGCATTGATGGCCTCCGCCTCCTTGATAGCGGTATGATCTTTCCAAAGGATGAACATGGCATTGGGATTATCGGTAAAGGCTTCGCTTAATGCCAGCGGTGTACCCGTACGATCGACAGCGCACGGCGTTGATCCCGTGGTATCGACCGAAATTCCTTTTATCCGTTCCGCCGTACCGGAAGGAGCTTGTGATAAAGCAGACAGGATGGATTGTTCCAGTCCTTCGATATAGTCCAAAGGATGTTGTCGGAATTGATTATCCAATGGATTACAATACAGTCCTTCCCCCCACCTGGAATAGAAGTGAACGGCACTGGCAATTTCCTGGCCATTCAATGCATCAACAATTACCGTTCTTACGGAATCGGTACCAAAGTCAAGGCCGATAACAAGTGGTGATGGTGTCATAGCAAAAGCTTTGGCATTAAAGTAAGGCATTCTGCGATTTTCTACTAGAAAAGTGAGGAAAAAGATTGGTCGAGGTGACACCTACGGTGAGGTCACCTACAAAATTTTTCCAGATATTGGTCCGCGATGTCTACTTTCAGCGATTTTACCATCTTCCAATCAGCGCAGGCTTTATCAAGTTCCTCCAGTTGAAGGTAAGCCATGCCCCGGTTAAAGTAACCGAATGGCTGCTTGGGGGCTAGTAAAATACTGATCGACAAATCCACTACGCCCTCTTCGATCTGTTTTAATCTGACCTTGGCAGCTCCGCGCTCCAGGTAAGCTTCGTAATAGCCCGGATTGGCCATTACTGCCCGGGAGTAGTATTTAACAGCTTCGTGGAAGTTTTCCTGCCGGAATAGATTATTGGCTAAATTATAATAAGTGGTAGCATCGGATAATTGAGGTACCTGCGCGGGAGGCAGTATCAATTCCAGCAGCCGGGTAGCGATCTTGTTGTATTCCATGGAGAGCTCTTCCACGGGGGTGATCCCTTTGTCAGCCTGGTCCTGCAGTCTTGTGATTTGCTGGAGGAAGTATTCAGCTACCGTAATTTTAGCGGGATCTTCCAATTGTTCTACAATAAGCGTCGCTGCTTTTTTTAGATCATATTGAATGATTAATTCTTCTATTTCTTTTTGGACTTTATTTGGCAACATCAATCAGGGATTGTTTTTTCAATGGATATTTTAGCAAGTTGGGACTGGTTTGGGGCTTAGGTTGGGGAAAAACCTTTTTGACCACATACCTGCCACCAGAAGTAATACCTATGCCTGCCAGCACCGTTTTGTAAATATTAAAACTACCGACGATAAAGCTACCATTATCAAAACCCAGGTTGAAAGTGAGATATCCCGTATTGGCATCCATAACGTAGGCTCTTGTAAGCTGGCCTTTC
>CAZHNG010000022.1:0-34595 GCA_964533785.1 uncultured Saprospiraceae bacterium
GTTTTTTCCAAAAGCGCCTTGGTGGCCTGTATACCTTCGTGTTCACTTATATTTTCTCCTTCGTATTCAATGCCAATATACCCGTCAAAACCGGCATCTTTTACAATTTTCAGCATCCTGGTGTAATCGATCCTGGTATCTTCCCCATTTTCATCAAAGTCATAGGATTTTGCACTAACTCCTTTCGCATAGGGTAAAAACTCCGCAACCCCCTGGTAGCGGTCGTAAGCTTTTTCACAAGGTACTTGCGTGCTGCCCCATTGAGCGGTCAGGCACCAATTGCCAAAATCGGGTAAGGTACCAAAGTTGGATTGATTTACTTCTTTGATCACACCGACGATAAATTGGGCATCCGAACTATACAATCCGTGGTTCTCGATCAAGACGTTGATATTCTCCTGAGCGGCGTATTCACATAATTGTCCCATACCGTCGATCAGGGCGGCCCGTACTGTTGCTTTATCGCCCTTACCAAAAGCATTGACCCGGATGGAATGACAACCAAGTATCTTTGCCGCATGCACCCATTTATGATGATTTTCAACTGATTTGCGACGCTCCTGATCATCGGAATGCCCAAGTTCTCCCTCTTCGTCCACCATGATCAGCAAGCTTTTCACACCCGCTCCGTCGGCGCGTTCTTTCATGGTGATCCAGAATTGCTCGTCATTGCCTTTTTCTTTGTAAAATCCATTGACGTATTCTACGGCGTCGATCCCATAATCCTCTATTGCAATTCTGGCAAAATCGACAGCATCCAATTTACCATCCAAAAATTGGCGGTGTAACGACCATTGTGCTAATGAAATTTTTAAGCCCATAGAATTATTATCTTTTTTACTTTCTGACGGATTGCACCCGACTAACAAAGAGGTATTCATTAATGCTGCGCTAACAAAGGCTGTGTTTCTTATAAAAATTCTTCTGTTCATTGATCTTAATTAAACTTGGAATGAAAAGCACCGATCTACTACTCTCTAACAATAGTTAAAGTTTGTTTAAATTGAACGCTACGGAAAGATAACACATAATAATAATTTCCAGCGGGTAGCGGCGCTCCATTGTGCGTTCCGTCAAAACGTTCTTCATCCAGCATATAATTCACTTTTTGGAAGACGACATCTCCCCATCGGTTGTAGACACGAAGAGAGTTTTGGCCAAATTTTACGATGTTGTCAAATACCAGTTCATCATTTCTGCCATCTCCATTAGGGGTGATCAGATTAACCAGCGTAATATCAGATGGATCGACGGCGATAAGTACCTGGACGGTATCTTTTATTGTACAACCATTTTCATCGGTGATCTGTACTACGTAGTCAACAGTTTCTTCTGGTTTTACACGAGGATTGGGAATCAAAGGGTTGCTAACTGGATAAATGGCATCTTCCCAGAAAAAACTAACCCCGCCGCTTACATTTAACTCTACCTCCACCCCTGCGGCAACGCAGGTATCTGGTCCGGCCGATGCATTGACTTGAATAACATCAATGGCCAGGATCATCGTATCTTTGCCGCAACCATTTTCACCGACCACCGCGTAGCCTGTGAAATAAGCGGGCGTTGCAACAGGGTTAGGGATCGTTGGATCACTTAAGGTATTGGAAGTATCGATCCATTGATAGCTATCCGCTCCAACTGCCGACAACTCAACGGTCTCCCCCGGACAAATCAGAAAATCTGACTGGTCCACGTTCAAATCCAGGCTTTCATCAAACGAAACGAAAATGGCATCCTGCGCAGTACAGCCTTTGTCATCGCTAACTGTGACGCTGTATCTGCCAGGAGAAGAAACCAGAATGGAAGCATCGGTAGAGCCGTTTGACCAATTATACGTCGCAAATTCACCTACAGATATGGAGACCGTTTCTCCTTCACAAGCCCGGATATCTTCGCCTAACAGGACATTAATGCCCGGCGGAAGATCAATGGTAAAACCAGCTTCTGCCGTACAACCATTTGCATCGGTAATCAATAGGTCATATTCATCTGGTTCGAGATTATTAATTTCATTTTCATTACTGCTACGATCACCCACCTGAAAATTGAAGGGTGGAGTACCCGTTTCCATACGGATGACAACGCTGCCAAAACCTGTGGTGCAATCAGTTGGCAAGACTTCAATAGTATCAATTACCAAAGCAACAGGTGGCAAAATTGTAAAGGCAGCTTCACCCGAACACCGATTCGCATCAGTTACGGTAACTGTATAATCGCCAGGTGAGAGGTTGTTCAGTAAATTCTGATCCACTGATCCAGAACCTACGTCGTACGTATAGGGAGCAGTCCCACTAGACATTTCAACCAGTGCAGAGCCCGTTCCCGTCGTACAATTGGTGGTGTTAACGATAATGTCATCCACTACCAAATCAGGCTGTTCTTGAATAGTGAAATTTTCGGTAGTTTCACAGTTATTGGCATCAGTAACCCTTACTTCGTAATTACCCGGGGCCAATCCTTCAATTTGGGGGTTGTCAAAAATTTGATCTCCAACGTTAAACTGGTAGGGAGGCGTTCCTCCATTAACCAAAATCGTTGCACTCCCCGTGGTGGTCGCACAATCCACATTTCGAACTTCTACATCTTCGACCATTAAAGTATTTTCAGGTTCTTGCACCGTAAGGGTATCCTGCAAAAGCGTTCGCCCCTCTTCATCTGTAATTTCTAAAAAATAGATACCGGGACTAAGGTTGTTCAGATCTTCTTCCCTTGAAGTAAAACCCTCTGCTCCTTGCCAGTTAAAAAACACCTGAGTATTCGCAGATTCTACGGTAAGGGTAATAGAACCGTTTTGGTCGCCCTTGCAGTCGATATCGTCTACATTAATACTGGCACTTATTTGGGGCCTTTCGACAATAGTAACAGAACCTTCTTCTTCAGACAAAGAAAGTAAGACTACATCATCGGGTGAAGTATCGGCCTGCGCAATTTCAACGGGCTGAAAGGGGAGGTCGATAATGGATAAATCTGTTTGGTCACCAATGCTACCCAGCACTTCAAACTGTAAAAGGCTGATCACGCTGTTATCGGGTAAGGTGACAAAATCATCGCTGACTGCAAACCAGGAAAACCGCAGCAAGCCTTCATCTGCCCGGGTATCTCCAACGGCTACACCTCCCAGGTCAGCATCCATTTCATCTACAAAGCGCAGGATACTTTCATCCCAAACCAATGTAAATTCGATACTCACAATACGTTCGAAATCGTTTACCCGTAAAGGCAGCCAAATTGTTTCCGCCTCAAAAGCGGTGGTATCGGGAAAGCTGATGTCAATAGTTTGAGCCTGGTTAGAACTGTAACAGGCCATGATCAATACTATTACAACTCCTGCTTTCCCAATAATAGTTTTCTCTAAGATGTATTTTATCATTTCACACTGTGCATTTTAATGAGATACCGCTTCCTGGCGATGAATGCCAGAATTAGGTTAGGTGCTAAACTACAGATCCTAATGAATGATCATGTGTTTTGTTTCAGAAAAACTGCTCGTTTTCAAAGTATAAAAGTACACCCCATTTGCCAATCCTTCTTTATTGAATTGAACTTGATTTTTCCCTGCTTTAAAGTTTCCTGCAACCTTATGAACGACCGTACCATTGATATCGCGAACAATAACGTTAGCCTGCATATCATCCGGCAAATCAAATTGAATGATAGTCTGCTCCCGGAAAGGATTGGGCTGATTCTGGTAAAGCTGAAAAGCTTTGGGAATTTGCACTTTGTCCACTCCTGTCAAGATGTTGTTTACAAATTCCAGGTCAATATTTAAGGCTTGCCCATCTTCCCGGTGAGCGAGGGGCTTCATTTGGGATTTATTGATCGTCAATACATCTTGCAAACCATCCATATTTGTTTTGGCCCGGAAGCGCAGGGTAAAGACTTGCTGCTCACCGGATATGCTCGTACTGTTCCCTTCTGCATTGAACCAACTCATTTTCAGGACTCCGGGTTGTTCTCCTACGGCAATGTTAGATAAATCGCTATCACCAGGCGGAATAAAGCTCAGCAATTCTAATGCTTCCGGATCGTAGGCTATTCCCATTTGGAAACTGGCTATATCCTTAAAATCTTCACTGGTAAAAGTAAGGTCGATAGTTTCTCCGGATGCGACCTCTGCATTCTGAATATTCAAGCTAAGCGTTTCCTCAAAGCCTCTCTCCTTAATGACTGGCTCTTCCATCAGAAAACTAGGAATGGCCCTGCCCAGAATGTCCCCGACTTTCACACCGATATAGTTTGCAACCGTATCTCTTTCAAGCCCGATCATTTGGGAATCTTCATAAGGAAATACGTTATAAGTCGTAAAATCTTCCGGCAACTGTTGAGACTCCGCAACAAAGACCCAGGAAGGGCAATTCGCAAATCGTTCTGTCTTTCCGATGATCAATTGCTGGATAACAAAAAGGTCGAGGGTGGTAAAGGCACCACTACAGTTAGCATCTCCGGCAATGATCTGATAAGGAGAATAAATCTGCGGAGGCTCTAGTCCTAAAATGAACCGCTGCCCAACAAATAAAGCATAAGTTGATAAACCATTGATCGGTATCGTATCCAGTGCAGGCCGCACCCTGTAAGTTTCGCCAACCGGAATAGCCGGAAGGATATAATGACCAGATTCGTCCGAATATTCCGTTGCTACTAAACTGTCATCCGATGAAAAAGCAACCGCTGCACCGGAAACGGCTTCCCCCCAGAAGGTTCTGATAGCGCCTGTTACACTTGCGGTATTAGTAATGAAAACCTTCCCATCTAATAAGAAATAGTCAATTACGGATGGAAGATTGTCATTCATCGTCCCTACCTCAATGGGTAAGGGTGAAGAGTTCATACCGATTATGGCGGACTCTCCCGGCTCTCCGTTGAGTAAGACATCGATGTAGAAAAGCACTGTATTATCGGTAATTGATAAGCCTTGTCCGGTGTTTTCAAAATAATTGAAGGTCAATTCATCCAAATTAAATTGGGGTTCAATAAGTCCGGGAGTGAGTCCCTGTATCTGAGCGATATCTTCATTATCAACAACGAAGGAACCTGCCAGGGAAACCAATAGATCCAGATTGCTGATCATTACCGGCACCTGGACCAATGTACCGGCAGTCCCCGTACCATCCCCAACGTCAAGCAATACCAAATCCGACGGAACGACAATCTCTACTTCCTTGCATACTTGCTCTTCACCACATTCATTGCTAACAGTTAAACAAACCTCATATACGCCTTCTCTTACGTATTGATGCACGGGACTGCTACTGGTTGAAGTGTTTCCATCGCCGAAAGTCCAAAAATAAGTTCCTGTGGAAGATCCATTTGACAGTGCAATAGTCGCACCATCTTGATCCAACTCAAAAGAGGATATAGGAGAAGTTGCTGCTTCCAGAATTTCCACTGCCCCCTCAAATACGCAACCAATGCCCTCCGTTAGTGTTATTCGATAATCTCCTGGTTCCAGGTTATCGATTACTATCACCTGTTCTTCGTCCACCGTTTGCGCACCTTCACTCTGACCTGACCATTCAAGGATTGCAGCGCTATTGAGCCCGGTAACATCAATCTCTATTTTCCCTGGAGTATCGCAGTTTTTATCTGTTTTGACAATACCTACTTCCAGCTGACAAGAGCCCCCTTCAATAACTGCCGCTTCAACCTCTTCACAACCGTTATTATCTACAACATTTACTTGATAAGTACCTGGTGGTAATCCTTCAATCGTGTAATTTTGAGCCGAAACAATTTCGCTACCGGAGACGGGACCCGTCCAACTCAGTTGATACGGTAAAGTCCCGCCCGTGAAATTCACTTCAATTTGCCCCTCTTCTCCATCAATAGCGGAAACTTCGAGTAAATCCAGTTCTTGAAAAGGTATAAAGAAACTCGTACTAGTTTCACAACCATCGCCATCGATCAGTAATAAATCATATTGGCCTGGTTCAAATGCTCTTAGAACCGTTGGTTCTTCGGTAGTGATTGCTTCATTTCCGTTTTCACTTGTCCAGCTAATGTCGTACGGAGAAACACCATCCAAAACTTCGATCAATACATTATTTTCTTGACCACATTCGTTGGCAGAAACAGTTGCATCGACAATTAAATCACCACCTCGATTTTCTACCGTGATCTGTTTGCGATCTTCACATCCGTTAGCATCAGTGAGTTGAACAATATATACCCCTGCAGCAAGCTGCTCGATTTGAAACTGCCGGTCGGTAACAATGCTAGTGCCAGATTCAGGACCGTCCCAATTCAGTGTGAAATCTGGTTCTCCTCCTTCAATTTCAATCAAGATACTGCCCAATTCGCCGCAAGTACCATCTAGATTGGCAAGATTAAAAATATTGACCTCACTTGGATAAATCGTCATTAACTTGCTGATCTCAGCGCCATTGGCATCTTGCACTAAAAATTGATAATCTCCCGGTGTTAGATCCTCAATGATATATATAGCTTCATCAGTAATGATTTGCCCTTCTTCAGGACCACTCCAGCCTACGGTATAAGGCTCGATCCCTCCGATTATTTCGACATCGATACTATTGAATTGCCCACAACTATTTTTAGTTACGGCAAAATTAGCACTCAGTGGTGCATTAGCATTTTCGATTTGAACGGAGCTGCTTTCTTCACATCCATTGGCATCGATCAGTGTAATCGTATAATCACCATCAGGCAATGCTTCAATCGTATAAAAATCGGTATCCAGTGATATTTCTCCTGATGCCGGACCGTCCCATTGCAAATTGTAGGGAGCAGTTCCATTTTCGATGGACACTTCTATTCTGCCAAGCTGGCCATCAGCTCCATTAATTGCTTCTAGAGAAAACAGGTCAATGGATTCTTCAATTACGGTAACATTTTCAAAGATTTCACAGCCAGACGCATCAGTGACAGTTATTTCATAATCGCCAGGAATAAGATCTTCAATAATAAATGAGCTGCCAGCATTTCCGGCTACACCACTTTGTGGTCCATTCCATCTAATAGTAAAAGGTCCAAAACCGCCTTCCAGACTGAGCTCCAAGTTATAAGATTGGCCACATTCATTGTCGGCCGCATCAATAGTAACCCCTAAATTTGAATTGATATTTTGGATTGCGACCTGTTCCGTATCCTCGCAACCATCCTGATCGATCAGTGACACCAGATATTGCCCGCTAGGCAAATCGGTGATATTAAATTCCTTAACCTCTAAAAATAATGCACCAGATACAGGACCTTCCCATTTTAACTGGTACCTGGAGTCATCACCCAATATATTGACGGCAATACTTCCAAGTTCACCGCATTGGCCACTCAGCGCATTAACATCTAATAAGCCCAAATCTATCTCATTGATGGTAACTGTTTCTATCGTATTACAATTATTTTTGTCCCTGATCTGAATGGTATAATCACCAGGAATAAGGTCTGCGATTTGAGTAATTCTCTCCTCTGTGGTAAGTGATCCACGTTCCGGACCATTCCATTCGATGGTATACGGAGGTTCTCCGTTCAACATTTCAACTTCAAACAGGTCATTAAGTCCGCAATCACCAGCCTGAACAGTTGCCGAAACGTCAAGTGTAGCAGAAAGGTCTTTAATGGTTATCACCTGTGATTCCGAACAATTATTGTCACCTATGATCTGGAATACGTAATCCCCTGCCGGAAGATCACTTATAGTGAATGTTTCTCCTTGAATAACAGCCGAACCATTAACCGGTCCGGTCCAGGAGAGGGAGTACTGAATTTCGGCATCTTTTGGCTCTGCAATAACCTGGCCATTGGTTTCGCAAACTTTATCTTGTGGCTGAAGACTTAATAAGCTCAAATCATTCTCATAAATGGTGATCATCTTTTCCGCCATACATCCCAAAGCATCCGTTACCTGGATTGCATAATCACCAGGAACAAGTTGTGGGATCTCATACTCCATCCCTTCAAAGGTCATCTGCCCGCTAACAGCCCCTTCCCAAACCATTTGAAAAGGCCCTTCTCCGCTCATGATCTGGACTAAGACATTGGTATTTTGCCTGCATTTATCCAGCAATACCGCTACACCGATAGTCAGTGTATTTTCTACGGATTCGATACTAGTGGATTGGGTCACCGAACAACCAATGGAATCGATAACGGTAACGGTGTAATTCCCTGCGGGCAGGTCTTCAATAATATATGTCTGTTCAGAAGTGGATGCTTGACCTGATTCAGCACCTTCCCAAACCAAATTAAAAGGAGGTACTCCGTTGGACAAAGCAACCTCGATCTGGCCCTGACCATTTTGGCAATCACCATCCTCTTTTGCTAATTCCATGTTTATCGGGGGTAATTCCTTTACCGCTACCTGACTGGAGATTTCGCAACCACTAGCATCAGTTACAACGATTTCATAATCACCAGATACCAAATCTGTTATCTCAAAATCCGTATTGAAAATGGTAATTTCTCCGGACTGATTCCCTTTCCAAACGATCAAGTAAGGCAACCGGCCATTTTCAATGCTCACTTTTACGGATCCCAGTGTTTCTTCACAACTCCCGTCTTGTGGTTCTAAATCCACAGAAAAAACGGGCAACTCAGCAATGACTGTTTCCTCGGTTACCGTACAACCATTAGCATCGGTTACTTGAATTTCATAATTACCTCCTGGCAAATTATCGATTTGGTATTCATTCGTCTCAAAGATTGCCTCACCATTATCTGGTCCCGTCCAACTTACGGTATAAGGAGCAATGCCATTATTAAGAGTAATGAATACGGCCCCTAACGATTGTCCGCATCCCCCATCGATTTTTTCAAGCTCCATTTCAATGGGCTCTAACTCAATCACCTCAATACCGCTGACGATCTCGCAGCCGTTAGCATCGCCTACTGTTATTTCGTAATTTCCGCCTGGCAAGTTCTCGATCAGATACTCCCGCGAAAGGATAGAAACCTCCCCAGCTTCAGGGCCTTCCCAAACCAACTCAAACGGCGCTTCCCCTTCCGCAATCGTGATGCTAATGGTTCCTAATGGCTGTTCACAAGTGCCATCCGTCTTATCCAAGGTTATCCCAAAATTGTTTAACTCCTCAATTTCCACGTCCCGCTCAACCGAACATCGATTAGCATCCGTAACCTTAACTTCGTATTCTCCGGCTGATAAACCCTCAATTAAATACCGATCCACTTCTTCTTCAATAGTGTATTCTCCGGATTCTGGTCCTTCCCAAACAACAGTGAAGGGTGCGTTTCCATTTTCCAATAATACTTGTATCGATCCCAAAACTTGCTCACAAATGATATCTCTTTTATTAAACGTTACTTCAAACGTAGGCAACTCTTTAATCTCCACATCCCTGTAAATAATGCAATCATTGGAATCTTTTACCATAAATTCATATTCTCCGCCGGGTAGATCTTCCAGTAAATATTCGTTTACCGTAATGGTATCCTTACCCGACACTGGTCCTTCCCAAGTAAAAATATAGGGTGCTGTTCCATTCAGAAAGGTAGTTTTCACTTCTCCAAAAACGTTCTGGCAATTGCCATCGCTTTTTTGCAAGATCATCGTAAAGGTTGGAAGCTCATCGATAGTTATTTCATCTACCATTTGACAGTTATTGGCATCGGTGACCGTTAAACTGTAGGTATTCTCAGGCAGCAATTCTACATCGGCGGTGACATCACCGGTACTCCATGCATAGGAATAAGGGGAGGTTCCTCCACTAACACTTGCGCTAACGCTTGCGGTAGGGATCCCATTGCAAAGCACCTCATCACCAGAAAAGCTTACCTGTAAAGCGGGCAATTCCCTTACTTCCTCATTCAATATCACAGTACAACCATTTGCATCCGTAACAGTAACCGTATAATTACCGGCAGGTAAAGCTTCCACCTCCGCAGAGGTGTCACCGGTATTCCATTGATATTGATAAGGAGCAGTTCCTCCATTTGCGATCACCCGCACACTACCAGTTGAACCCCCATTACAGACAACAATAGTGGAAGTGATATTGGCCCTTAAAGCAGCTGGTTCTCCGACCACTGCCTCCGCAATGGCTGTACAATTATTCGCATCCGTAACAGTTACGGTATAAATACCAACCGGTAAACCACTCAATTCAGGATCAGTCCTTCGCGTACTCCATTCATAAGTATAAGGAGCAGTTCCGCCTTCTGCAGTAACACTGACCGTACCGGACGATTCTCCATTACATAAGACATCGGTTGAAGAAGTAGTGATCACTAAAAGCGGAGGTTCATCTATCGTTACTTGACCCGTAATTTCACATTCATTCGCATCTGTAACCGTAACGAAATAGGTGCCAACCGATAGGCCTCCTATTACTCTTGAGCTTTCGCCCGTACTCCATTGGTATGCATAAGGTTCCGTTCCTCCATTTGCAACGGCAAAAGCCATTCCCGTTGCTTCTCCAAAACACGATACATCCGTAGCATTAACCTCAACCTCCAATAAAGAAGGCTCATCGATCACTGCGCCTCCTACTGCGGTACATCCATTGGCATCCGTAACAGTCACCGTATAAAACCCTGCAGGTAAACCATCTACCTGAGCGGTTTCATCTCCCGTATTCCAGGAATAGCGGTAAGGTTCAACCCCTAGGTTTGCTATGACTGTTGCTGTTCCATTCGATTCTCCGTTACACAGCACATCTGTTGAAGTAACCGAAAGTTCTATTTCCGGTGGTTCGTTAACTACTGCTTCTCCTGTTATTGTACACCCGTTGGCATCAGTAACCGTAACAGTGTAGGATCCTGCAGGCAGTTCGGATACTACTGTAGTAGTAGCACCGGTATTCCATTCATAGGTGTAAGGGGCAATGCCTCCACTTGCATTCACTTCCGTACTTCCGGTCGATTCTCCATTGCAGACGGCATCCGTAGCACTAACTTCAATTTCTAATGCTGATGGTTCTCCGATGGTAGCCTCGCCAATTACGATACACCCGTTAAAATCGGTAACCGTAATGGTATAAGTACCGGCAGGTAGTCCTTCTACTTCTGCCGTATTATCTCCACTGCTCCACTCAAAATTATAAGGTTCAATACCTCCAAAGGCATCGACGCTGACCGATCCTGATGATTCTCCATTACATTGAGCATCCGTAGCATTCGTGATCAACTCCAGTCGTTCCGGCTCATTAACAGTGGCCTCTCCGGTAATAACACATCCGTTAGCATCGGTGACCGTTACAGTAAATAAACCCGCCGGAAGCTCTATAACTTCGGCGCTACTCGCCCCATTACTCCAATTGTAAGTGTAGGGAAGAATACCTCCGGTAACAGAAGCTCCTACACTACCGGTTGATTCGCCGTTGCACAAAGCATCCGTTGAATTCATAGTTATCTCTAATGCTTCAGGCTCATTGATTGAAGCTTCTCCTGTCATTATGCAGCCATTTGCATCGGTGACCGTAACGCCGTAAGTACCGGCGGGAAGGTTACTCACTTCGGCGGTATTATCTCCGCTACTCCAGGCGTAGCTATATGGTTCCACTCCCTGGCCGGCAACAACTGTTGCAGTACCTGTTGCTTCCCCATTACAAAGAACATCAGTCGTATTGATGGTGATTTCAATTGCGGGCGGTTCATTGACAATAGTCTCCGCAGTAGCGGCACAACCGTTGGCATCGGTAACGGTGACCGTGTAGGTACCGGCCGGTAATCCGAGCACCTGAGCGGAAGTTGCTCCGGTATTCCACTCATAAAGATAAGGTGGTGCCCCCCCATTTGCGGTAGCGAATACACTACCCGTTGATTCTCCATTACAAACAGCATCTACCGCGTTGGCTTGGATCTCCAATGCTGATGGTTCATTAATGGTCACCTGACCGGTAATTGTACAACCGTTAAGATCAGTAACCGTAACGGCGTAAATACCTGCAAATAGTCCATTCACATCGGCGGTTGTGGCTCCCATACTCCAGTTGTATTGATACGGTGATGTTCCGCCACTGACTTCCACTCCCGCGCTTCCCGTCGACTCTCCAAAACACAGAACATCAGAAGATCGTAGGTTGATTTCCAAAGGAAGAGGTTCACTGACCGTAGTTTCTCCAAAGGCGGTACAGCCATTAGCATCAGTAACTGTGACGCTGTAAATACCGGTTGGCAGGCCATCTACGCTTGCGGTAGCGGCTCCATTGCTCCATTCGTAAGTATAAGGTTCAACCCCCTGGCTAGCAATGATTTCCACCCCTCCTGTCGACTCTCCATTACACAGAACATCGTTGGAAATTATTTCTAATTCGATGGCCGGCGGTTCGTTGATGACGGCCACCTCGACTTTAGTACATCCATTAGCATCCGTTACTGTAACGTTGTAAAGACCTGCAGGCAAATTATTAACTTCCGGAAATGCATCCCCCGTATTCCATTCATATTGGTACGGCGGAGTGCCGCCGGTAGCTGAAACAGACACGCTACCCGTTGACTCCCCATTGCACAAAACATCAGTGCTGTTTGTTGTTACCTCTAAAGCACTAGGCTCATTGACGATTGCTTCACCTGAAACGTTACATCCATTGAAGTCTGTAACGGTAACCGTATAAGTACCGGCCGCCAATCCGGTAACTTCCTCGGTGGTGGCCCCATTACTCCATTCGTAACTGTAAGGCAGACTACCACCGCTGACCGTTACTTCCACACTACCATTACTTTCTCCATTACACAAAACATCCTCAGCACTAGTTGAAGCCTCCAAGACCGGTGGTTCAGTAACTGTAGCCTCCCCTATGATCGTACAATCGGCAGCATCGGTAACCGTAACGGTGTAAGTACCGGCCGGCAATCCACTTTGAACAGCGCCGGTAACCCCGGTATTCCATTCATAATTATAGGGTTCTATACCTCCGGTAGCTGTAGCAGTTACGGTCCCGTTTGATTCTCCGTTACATAGCACATCAGTTGACGTAACTTCCAATTGTAATTCTGCTGACGGTGAATTGATCGCTACATTAGTATCTGACTGACACAAATTCACATCTTGGGCCACTAAGTAATGATTCCCGGGAGCAACATTGTCCATGAAATAATTATCCTCATTGGTGATGATCTCCTTGGAATCGCGTTTTCCCATTAAGATGCGGTAAGGAGCTGTTCCATTACGCAATTGTATATTCAAAGAACCCATTGTCTGGCCGCATTGTCCATCTTGTTTTTCAACATTCATCAAAAACTGAGGGAATTCATTCATTTCAAAACTATCATCAAATTGACATCCGGTAACGTCGGTTACGGCAATCTTGTAGTCACCAGCTATTGTAATATTCCGCTCAAAAAGTTGATCATCTGTCACATATTCCCCGGACGAAGGACCTGTTAATTCAATTAAAAAGGGAGGTTCTCCACCGTTAATTTGTAATTGTATATTCCCGGGACCGTTACAATCGGCCTTGTTGAGGGCTAAGTCCGCAGAAAATTCATCGTTATCGACCTCAACCGACTTTGTCGCTGTGCACCCGTCCCGGTCCTCGATCGTAATCGTATAATTCCCGCTTACCAGATCGCTGATTTGGTATTCCGGATCAGCAGTAACTGCTCTGCCTGCCTGAGGACCTTCCCAGGCGATGATAAAATTGGGATTACCATGTTCAATCTGTAACGTTATTGCACCGGAGCCCACGCAGTTACCAGGCAAGCCAGTTGGATTAAAATCGAGGATCTGATTATTGTTCGGTAGATCTGCCTCATTGGTAGCGGTACAGCCATTTAGATCTTCAACCATAATTTGGTAGACCCCGGGAGGTAAATTCCATATTTTAAATTCCTTATTACTGGTTTGGATCTCTCCCGATGCAGGTCCCGTCCATTTCACGGTATACGGACCTTCACCACCTCTAATGTATACGGTAGCAGAACCTTCGTTACGGCAAAGTTCATTAACTACTAAAAGGTCTACTTTTAGAGAGTTCCCCAAGTCTACTACCTGAGCAAAAGAGTTTACGGTACAACCAGACTGATCAGTAACGGTAATGGAATATAAACCAGCCGGCACTTCTTCAATCAAATGGGTATTTCCGTCAACGGTTGCTGTTCCAATTTCAGGCCCGATCCAATTGACGGTATAGCCCGGCGTCCCTCCTTCAATCGTTAATCCGATGGATCCATTCGCATTGCATAACCCTCCTGTCACCGTAGTGAGTACCACCAAACCATCATTAGTCTCAGACAACCTGGTAGTGTTTTCACCTGAACACCCCGTTCTATCCGCCACTTTTATTTCGTATACACCAGCTAGTAGGTTTCTAATGGTATAATTGGAATTATTTGTTCTTACGGTACCAGAAGAGGGACCACTCCAGGAGATCTGAAACCCTCCATTACCATTTTCAATCGCCACTTCAATTGATCCTTCCTGACCACAATCTCCATTATTTGGGGACAGAGAGAAAGACAGTTCATTCCCCCTTTGAATGGTAATTGTTTCGGAGAGGCTACAATCATTTCGATCGACAATGGAGATCTCATATAAGCCGGGCGGCAGGTCTGTCAATCGATAACTACCGTTTGTAAAAACATCGGTTCCGGTACTTGGGCCACTCCAGCCAATGGCATAAGGTTGCGCACCATTTTTCAAGTCTATAAATAGTTCTTCGTTTTGTCCGCAGCCTTTGTCGGTTATGACAAAATCTGCTAACAATCCGTCGGTGGTATTCTCTATGTAAGTATCAGTATTTTCGATACAGCCGGATGCGTCCTCTACTTGGATATTATATTTACCTGTTGGCAAATCTTCAATGGAATAACTTGCATCGTCTATCAGGGCGCTTCCGCTTACTATACCTTCCCACCTAATGCGATAAGAAGGCACTCCATTGTCCATGCTTACCAAAATTGAACCATTCTCCCCACAAATACCTCCGGCTGCATCAACAGCAACTGATAGGCTGGTATTTTCAACTATAACCGTTTTCTGCCGTCTGCATTCATTGGCATCCTCGATGGTCAGCGTATACGTACCGCCTGATAAATTGGGAATAGTGAAGTTATTCCGGACAACGGTCGTGTTACCATTGACCGGTCCTTCCAAACGTACATTGTAAGGAGCCTGCCCTTCGGACATAATTACTGCGATCGCTCCCAGCTCTTCGCAAAGCGCAGGAGTGGAGGTAGCCTGGAAATCGAATCGAATTTCACCTTGCTCGATTTCTACTTCCTGCGATGCTGAACAACCATTATTGTCCAACACATAAACCTGGTATATACCTGCAGGTAAATCATTAACCCGGAAAAATGGGCTACTAATTTCAAACACTTCACTTTTCGGTCCCGTTATGGAAAATGAAAAAGGCGCCACGCCGTTTCTCACTACGATCTGGATAGACCCCGTGGATCCGCAGAAAGCCTCTTTTCCAATGGCAGACAATGAGAAATCTCCATCGCCGGCTTGAATAGTTACTTGGGTTTCAACCAGACATCCATCCGCATCTACCTTTTTAACGATATAATCACCGGCCGGCAGATTATCAATGATCGAAGTATTTCCGAAGGTACTCCGGCTTCCTGAAACCGGACCTTCCCAGGAGATCACAAATCCAGGATTCCCTCCCTGCGAAACAATTTCAAGTCTTCCATTCCGGCTGCCACAGGTTGCCGGGCTTGCATTAACCTCGGTTATTTCCAGGTCACACACACTCTCTACCGGACACTCTACCAATAGTTCGTAATCACTAATATTACCGTTATATCCTTCTACGACGACGTAGTAATTACCGGGTGGCAGAAATGCTTGTATCGATTCATCGGTATTTCCGGGTTGCTGACTGAAATCAAGGCAGGTGCCTTGGTCGCAACCTTCAAGCAAAAAGAGCTCCAGGTCAGCAGTTAAATTTGTCAAGGTGATATTGACTTCACCGGGAGCTGTCAATACAAATTCATGGACGACTTCCGGGCCATTGTTTTCAACATTCAAAATATCACTGCGACAAGTGTATAAAGAAACTCCATCATTACCGTTCAGGTTGCTCCCCTGGTAGGCTGTGCCGCATTCAAGTGGAATCGCATCTTCACAGATCAAATAACCGCAACTGACTTCGAGCCGGTATGATCCAATTGCATCAGCCATTTGCCCATCTACAACTACGTAGTATGTTCCGATTGGAGCGTCTTCCAAAATAATACCTTCGTTATTAGACCGCTGGTTGTCAGTGGTACTGGCTGCCAGACAGGTGATGTTATCGCAATTTCCGGCTATTAAGAAAAGGTCAAGATCCAATCCGGGCGTAAGAATTTCCAGCCCGACCTGCAGATCACCGGTCGTCCTTTTATTAAGAATGTAGACTTTCTCGGGAGCAGGGTAGGCATTATTGCTACACCCTGGATAGTTCGACAGATTATTTACCGTTAAACTTTGTTGATTGGTTTCTGCCGCCAGAAAATCTCCGCATTGGATAACGGTAGGTGTTATTTGGTTACACCAGGAATCTGAAGGGCCGCAAACTCCGGGAGTCCAATTAAGTACCCCGGCATGCCGGGCCTCACATTCGTTAATATAGGTTTCATTATTACAACCACAAACGGGGTCATAGTCTTGAGGACAAAAAAGATCCGTGAATTTTTCCGCAAGGTAGGGCTGGATACAGTCATCAGAACAAGCTCCTTTCGTATAAGATGTCAAACCGCTGGCTTCTGCCATACAGGCGTTTACATAAGAGATACCGTCACAGCCGCATACGGGTTCTTCCTCTACCTCTAGACAGTCGGGAGTGATAATTCCCGTTTGATAATCTATGGTTACATTACCAGAAGCAACAACAGCAGAAGGGTCGTAACAATTTTGGGTATCCGGGCAAGTACCGCTGCGATAGCTGGTCACCCCGGCAGCCTCTGCCATACAACTGTTGTAATACGTAACCCCGTTACATCCACATACCGGTGCGTATTCTCCGTCACATAAAGCACCAGGATCAATTTTTGCGGGATCAATACATCCCCCATATCCAATACCCGTCGAATAGATCGTAGCTCCTGCCAACTCCGCATAACAGCTGTTCAAATATGTAATACCATTATCGGCAGTTACCGGATCTACTATTTCTGGACAAGATGAGTCATTACCTATTGATGGCTGGGAGGATAACAACTGCACCGTAAAAAAAGCCATGAGCAGCACTAAGTAGAAAGGTGTAGATTTCCCGATCATATCATTTTTTGTTTTTCCGCAAATTTCCCTAATCAAGATACCAATTCGATCTTCTATAAAAAAGGCAAATTTTCACATAATTTTTAAGATTACAGCATTTGGAGTAGATCGATCAATTGAGATAGTCATTTGGAGTACAATCCCCAATCCAAATAATTACATGTAAGTGGATAATAATATTCCATATCGTTTAACTGGCTTTGCAAGAACTGAGCATAGCAAGACTAAAAATTGAATTTAGTTAACTGCTGAATCCTTAGTTTTTAGACTTATAAGAAGGAAAAAAGTGACAATTAATTTTCCTTTTTCATAAGGGGGTGTACCTGCCAGTTGTCAGTGAAGGGAAAAGATCAATAAGCTAAAAACAGTAGGGTTTTTTATATATTAAATTTTCTTATAATAAGGATTTGAGCTATTTTTAGCTTCATTTACAAAAGTAACAAATCCTCCAGTATAATAAAACAGATGATCGTCAACAAAATGGAATGTGCTTTCCTACGGTGATTAGAAAAGTCCCAAAAAGTTTGGAACAAGTACACATCAATTAGAGTAAAAGCTAGAAGACAGGGCAAAATAATTTATCTATGCGCACGTTTTTTTTCAGTTTATTTTTCTTGATTGTTTTTTTCTGTAAAAGTGATGGTCAAAAAAATCTAAGCAATGTATCCATTAAGGCACTGGAGTACCGGTCGGCGGGGCCGGCAAGAGGGGGGCGCTCTACCGCTGTAACTGGATTTACAGATCACCCCTTTAGGTTTTTGATGGGTACGACCGGAGGAGGGGTATGGCAAACTGATGATGCCGGACAAAGCTGGCGCAATATATCTGACGGTTATTTCAATACTGCATCAATCGGTGCAATTGCTGTTGCCCCTAGCGATGCCAATATCATCTACGTCGGCACTGGTTCGGCCTGCCCGAGAGGAAACATTTCTATCGGAGATGGTGTTTACCGGTCTCAAAACGGTGGTTATTCCTGGGAAGCGGTGGGATTAAAAAAAGCGGGATTGATTGGCAAGATCGTTATTCACCCAAATGATCCGAACTTATTATACGTAGCTGCTTTAGGCCAGATCTTTGGCCCCAACGAGGAGAGAGGGGTGTTTCGATCCAAAGACGGCGGTGAAAACTGGGAAAAAATACTATACCTAAGCGATACCACCGGTGCCATTGATCTCGCGATCGACCCCAATAATCCTTTAGAACTCTATGCTGCCTTCTGGCGGACAGAAAGAAAACCCTGGACATTAATTGACGGAGATAAAGAAGGGGGGATCTGGAAAACAACTGACGGAGGAGACCATTGGGAAAAGCTTTCCGGAGGTTTGCCAACCGGGTTGCTGGGAAGAATTGGTTTGGCTATTTCGCCCGCTAAGCCCAACCGGATTTGGGCAATAATACAAGCTAAAGCAGAAGAAGAAGGCGGTCTCTACCGAAGTGATGACGCCGGTAATACCTGGCAACGCATCAACCGGAACCATAAACTTCGCCAAAGAGGCTGGTATTATTCCCACCTTACGGCTCACCCGACCGATGAGCATACCATTTATGCCAATAACGTTTCTTTTTTCAAATCAGTAGATGGAGGAAAAACCTTTGCCCAACGCATTCGCGTTCCCCACGGTGATTGCCATGACTTATGGATTAACCCCGGCAACCCCGACATCATGATCCATGCCAACGATGGCGGTGCCTGCGTCAGTCTCAATGGAGGAAAAACCTGGTCCAGCCAAAACAATCAACCGACCGCTGAAATTTACCGGGTAACGGTGGATAATCAGTTCCCTTACCGTCTTTACGGTGCTCAGCAGGATAACACGACCATTAGTGTTCCAAGTAGATATGAATCCGCCCTCACCCCACAGGAAAAATGGTACAGTGTAGGAGGCGGAGAAAGCGGGCATATTGCAGTTGACCCACGCAATCCTAATCTGATATATGCAGGCACCTACATCGGACAGATCACCCGAAAAGACATCACCAGCGGCCACAGCCGGGATATTGTTGCCTACCCTCAAATGCACGACGGAGTAGCCCCCAGAGATATCCGCTACCGCTTTCAATGGAACGCACCTATTCGTATTTCTCCCCACGATCCGGATATAGTCTACCACTGTTCACAATTTGTCCATCGCACCACCGACGGGGGTAAAACCTGGAAAATCATTAGCCCGGATTTAACCACCAATAATGACAAATACCACAATATTCCCGGTGGCCCTATTCAACATGACCATACTGGCGTAGAATTGTATACGACCATCTTCTCTTTCAAGGAATCTCCCCACCAGGCCGGAGAACTGTGGGCCGGTAGTGACGACGGCTTATTGCATTTATCCAAAGATAACGGCAGTTCCTGGCAGGACATCACCCCTCAAAAAATGCCCGCCGAAGGAACCATAAACACTATTGAACTATCCAACCACCAGCCGGGAAAAGCCATCATCAGCGTCTATAAATACCGCGAAAATGATTTTCAACCCTATATTTTTATGACCAAGGATCATGGCAAAAATTGGACTATCCTGACCAATGGGAACAATGGTATCCCCGCCAATCATTTTGTCAGAGTAGTGAGAGAAGATCCGGTTCGTGAAGGTTTATTATATGCAGGCACTGAATTCGGCCTGTATCTCTCTTTCGACGAAGGGAAACATTGGCAACCGTTCCAGCAAAATCTGCCCATCACGCCTATAACGGATATGCTGATCAAGGAAAATGACCTGGTCATCGCTACGCAAGGAAGGTCTTTTTGGATTTTGGATAATTTAAGCCCGCTGCGAGAACTCGACCAGAAAATAATCGATAAGCCATTCCATCTTTTTCAACCGGAAGATGCCTACCGCACTCAATTCCGCAATCCACGCGGTAAAGGTGCTCCCGACCCAGCCCCAAATGGAGCCACGATTGATTTTTACTTAAAGGAACTCCCACTGAATGGTGATACGGTCCGCATTTTCATAAAAGACTTCGACAACAAGGTTCGCAAAACTTTTTCGAATTACGCCAACAAGTCCGATAACCAAATGAAACTAAAGCTCAAAAAAGGACTCAACCGAATCAGCTGGAACCTAACCTACGAAAAGCCAGAGGTAGAACCGAAAGCCGTATTCTCCCTTGCCAATACCGGTGGAATCAAAGCGCCGACGGGCGTCCATACCGTCATATTATCTGTTGGTTCGGAAGCGGAGCAAAAACGATTGACGGTCAAAAAAGATCCTCGCTGGCAACAATCAGATGAGGATCTGATGGCACAATACCAATTGGCGAACCAGGTCAAATCTTTACTCAATGAATGCCATAAGGGGATCGGGCAAATCCGCTCCGTCAGGAAACAACTGAACAGCTTATTGAAAAGAATAGCTACGGTGGACATTGAAAGTAAAACAGAAATTCAGGAAAAAGTGCAGGCACTTATCCAAAAAATAAACCAATTGGAAGCTGTATTGATCCAAACGCAAAGCGAAAGCAGGCAAGATCCGATCAACTATCCTCCCAGATTTGATGATCAGATCGCTTACCTGTATTCTGTGATAAATGCTCAGGATGATCGTCCGACCCAGGGTGCTTACGATCGATACAATGATTTGGTTAAAGAATGGGAAGAATATAAGGATCAATTAATGGTTATCCTGAATAAGGAAGTGAAAGCATTAAATCGTTTTTTGCGATTGAATAGTGTTGTTCATATCATGGTTAAATATTAAACAAAACGGTTTTCAAGTCATTGATTTACAAAAGAAAGACTGCGTTGAACAACATCGGATCATTTAAAAAAATTCCTCTGAAATAAAACTGGCACGGTTTTTTCTACTATTGTTAGTGTAGGTTAAAAAATTAAAACTTACACAACATACTACGAGAAAACACACATTTTTCAGCAATATTGATTGCATTTTTGGCAAATAGCCAAATAAAATTCTAAGTAATTATCCCTTTTAAAAAAGTGTTGATCTTCACGATCAATAGAAAGCATTCCTAATTTACAGCCAGTAAATAACCGTCTTCCAAATTGGATACGGTAAAATTTCCTAATCATTTTATTCGCAGAATAATTTCAAATTCTTCTTTGCAAAAGAGTAAGACCCTACCTGGGTTTTCCTTCGAGAAGAAAGCATCAATAATACATATTGAATTCAATAGCTACCTCGGTAGCGGATCATTCTTGAGCTTTGTACGGTAAGTGTTTCTATTTACCGCATATCACTGATATCTACATACCAACACACCCCCTTATTTTCTCTACCCGGACACTTAATTACCATTGGATGGAATAAGGCCTGGCATTTTACCATGTCCAGCATCTAAACGCTATCCAATTCACAATTATCAATTATTCCAAAACAAATTTACTTTTAAAATGGAACACTCAAGAACTGTTGCCGTTAGTGGCAGCGCTATGTCTGTAAACCGCAAAACTTATTATGTTTTTCCTTTACTTTTGTTTTTCCTTTTGCTACAGCATTTGGCTTATGGGCAATGCCAAAGCCTTACCTGCAATGCAACCTCAGCGGGAGAGCCGTTGGAAGTAGCGATTAGCGAAACCTGTGATGTCTTACTGATTGCCGACGTTATTCTGGAAGCAGAACAAACCTGCCCCGGCGATAAAAGGCTGATCGTAAGAGACAACCTCAACAATGTGTTGACGGAAGGTATCAATGAAATATCATTCGATGCTTCTGCCTTGATATCACAGGTTTTGAGCGTTACGGTAATTGATGTTGAAAGGGAGATCTTTTGCGTGGGGTATATCCGGGTTACGGACAACCTTGCACCGGTTATTACCGAATGCAGGTCAACATCCGTAAGTTGTATGGCCGATACATCTACCACCAACATCATTACTCCTCAAGTACTCGACAATTGTTCTAATGAGGTATTTTTCGACTACGAAGATGATGTAGTTATTTACCCTTGCGATTCTGTTGATGTAGGGGTGATCAACCGGGAATGGACAGCCATCGATGAGGCTGGAAATGCCCAAACCTGTACCCAGGCCATTACCATAGAAAGACCCGACCTAAGCCTTATTGAATTCCCCGAAGATGTTACCTTGAGTTGCGAAAACCCGATCACTTTACCTGATTCAACGGGCAGACCCCAGGTCAACGGAAAGCGAGTCTTGAACGGCGGTTTTTGCAACCTTAATGTAAGTTATGCGGATGACGTTACGGCGACTTGTGGCGATACGGAATTTCAGATAATCAGAAACTGGCGAATTACCGAAGAATGTACCAATACGACAATTTCTGCAGCACAGATCATATTGGTTCTCGACAATAAAGGACCAGAGATTGAATGTCCTGAGGACATCGAGATCCAAGCGGTTGCGGGCCAGTGTTTTGCAGAAGTTAGTTTACCTGTACCTACTATTTCAGACAATTGTGATGCAAATCCCACATTCTTAGTTAGTACTTCTTATGGTTCTACAGGGTTAGGCCCGCACCCTTTTGTTCCTGTGGGCACGCACACGGTCCAATACGTAGCAATCGACGAATGCGGCAACTCCACTTTGTGTACCATAAATGTCAACGTAGTCGACAACGAAGTACCCACCGCAGTTTGTAGCGAAGTAACCGTGGGTATCACTTCAACGAGCGTGGCCTCAGTTAACGCAGCCGTCTTTGACGAGGGCAGTTTAGATAATTGTGCCGAAACCTTGTACTATAAAGCGAAAAAATTGGACCCCGGCAGTTGTGATAGGATCAACGGTGACGATTCTTCCGGCAACGGCTACCAGGAGTGGTACGACGATCAAGTGGTGTTCTGCTGCGAGGAGATCGGAACAGAAGTACCGGTAAGCTTGAAAGTATACGAAGTCGATCCTGGTACCGGCCCGGTAGAACCGGCAAGAGAACGCCCGGGGGGAGATTTGTACGGCCGCGTATCTGAATGCAGCGTTACCGTAAAGGTACAAGACCGGATAGGCCCCGCCATCGTTTGCCCGAAAGACGTAGAAGTAGAATGCTCCGACGATATCAGCGACCTATCACGCTTCGGCAGCCCAACCGTCATGGACAATTGCGGTTATAGGCTGGACAGTACCGTTACGAACAACCTCAACGACTGTGGTTTAGGAGAGATCAGAAGAACATTTACCGCTTCCGATGATTCGAATAACAGCAATTCCTGCAGTCAGATCATCAGGATCGTAGACAGTGAACCGTACGTAGAAACAGATATCGAATGGCCCAATAATTTTGAAACGGATGAATGCGGCTCTTCCCTTGCGCCGGAAGATTTACCAGACGGATTTAACTATCCTGAAATACTAACCGAAAAATGCGGGCATTTGCAATTCTCCTATGAAGACGAGTTTTTCGATTCCGGTTCTCCTGCCTGTTTCAAGATCTTACGCTACTGGACGGCACTTGACTGGTGTTCCTTTGACGTTGACAACCCTGACAACGGAGGCAAATTCTACCATATTCAGGTACTGAAGGTAAAAGATAATATCGCACCCGTCATCAACTATACCCGTGATACGATTCGAGGCAACATTGATGCATCATGTAGTTCAGCACGCGTTGACATTCCATTGGTCACTGCCACGGATTGCAGCAACGGAATAACGATTACTAACGATTCTCCTTATGCAGATGATAATGGAGCTGACGCCAGCGGCAACTACCCCATGGGACAAACTACTGTTACCTTCACAGCCACTGACCGCTGCGGCAACACTTCAGAATGCCAGATAGTGGTTGACGTGAAAGACAACAACCGGCCTTCCCCCATTTGTATCGTTGGCCTATCTGTCAGTTTAGGAGATGAAAACAGTGGCAACCAGGCGATCATCACTGCCGATGCTTTCGACGGAGGCAGCTACGATAATTGCACAAACAAGGAGGATCTGTTGTTTACGATCCGCAGAAGTGGGGAATCCCCCAACCTGATTCCTCCGCAAACAGAAGAACTAATCTTTACCTGCAGTGATGTCGGTACCCAATTAGTAGAGTTCTGGGTAACAGATGAAGCGGGAAACAGTGATTTTTGCCAGACCTTCATTACCATCCAGGACTTAGACAGAAACTGCCCGCAGAATGTACAGCGAGCGATGGTTGCAGGGGGCATTACTACCGAAGGAGGCCAATTGGTTGAAGAAGCTAAAGTGATGGTATACGGCAATGAGGTCAGAGATGTAAAAACCGGCCCATCCGGAAAGTTTGAAATTGTTGATTTGCCGATGGGAGAAGACTTTACCCTGGTACCCGAAAAAGATGATGATGCATCTAATGGAGTATCGACAATGGATTTGATTCTAATCTCACAACACATCCTGGGTATCAGGTTATTAGATTCTCCCTATAAGATGATCGCTGCCGACGTAGACCGTTCCAACAGCATTACCACTTTGGATTTGATCAAAGTACGCCGCTTAATTCTGAAAACGGACAATCAAATGCCTGGTGGTGCAAAACCCTGGCGTTTTGTAGAAGCCGGCTATCAGTTCAGGGATCCTCAAAATCCGTTCAGTAGAAACTTCCCGGAGGTATACAACATCAACGACCTGGACAGAGATATGATCGCGGCTGATTTTGTAGCCATCAAACTAGGAGATGTAAACTACTCCGCTACAACGAACAAAAAGAGCCAGATAAAAACCAGAGCTCCAAAAGCAACCTGGGAAATATCTGCTCAAAACCAACATTTCGATATTGGCGAAAATGTTATTGTCGACATCCGCGCCAGCGAGATGAAAGCGATCATGGGCTATCAATTCACCTTCTCCTTCAACCACGAAGCATTGACATTCAACGAAGTGATCCCGGGTGATTTTCCGAACATGACCGAAGAACACTTTGGTACGACCAGGTCAAGAGAAGGCATAATCACTACCAGTTGGCAGGGAGGACAGGAAAATATACTAAGTGAAGAACCTATTTTGTTCTCAATTTCCTTTACAGCCAATCAAATCGGACAATTGAAAGATTTGATCGAGATCAACTCTAAGCTAACCGCTAAAGAAGCCTATTCTACCGAATTAGAGGAGTTGGACATTGATTTTAACATCCATGATGAAACACCTATTTCAGAAATGAATGCTTCAAATACCCATGTAGAAGTCTACCAGAATCGCCCGAACCCGTTCTACGACCGGACTGCGGTTCCATTTGAATTAGTCAATGCCGGAAATGTAACACTCCGGGTATTTGATTCCGTAGGTAATACCATTTTACAGAAATCGGAATTTTTCAACTCCGGATACAATCAATTTCAGCTTAATAAACAAGAATTAAATAGTGCTGGTATCTACTTCTACCAAATAGAAACCGGCGGCAAAACAGTAACTAAAAAAATGATAGTCAAATAGATAAGAAAGCGATTACGGTTATCAGACAATTGGCTCCAGTCTCTGAGTATCGGAGACTGGACTTTTGGCATTATTTTTGTTATTTTCTTATCAGAGTTTATTAACAAAGAGCTTTGAGACAATATCTACGAACTCGTTATTAAAAACTAATCCTCAAGATACGAAGGGATGCACGTTGCATCCCTTCTATTTTTAGCTCCTGCCTAAGTATATTTTCTTGCCCCAATTATTTTCTTTTTTATATCCGATAATATGGCCCAACACAACGATACCGGCAAATACGGTGAGCAACTAGCTGTGACCTTTCTGCGAGAAAAAGGCTTCAAAGTTTTGGAAAAGAACTGGCATCATCATCATGCAGAGATCGATATCATCGCTATAGACGGCGCTGTTCTGGTTTTTATAGAAGTAAAAACCCGATCAAGTACCTATTTCGGCGAACCTGCAGAGTTTATTTCTCCACGTAAAGAAAGGCTGTTGATCGATGCTGCCACCGCCTATATCGAACAAACCGATCACGATGGGGAGATACGCTTCGATGTAATCGGTATTGTGCTGGCAGCGCAAAAAGATCCTGAAATCAGGTATTACAAAGATGCTTTTTTCCCAGGTCTGGAGGTTTAATTACCGGGAAAAACCTTTTCCATCCATTCGACAATATCCTGCAGATGCCCGTCAAAACTCCCGGAGGTAAGCAGCAGCACTACTTCATTGCCACTCAATAGCTCCTGCAAAGTACCAGTAATGGCACCGAAATCAGGAGTGGGATATACCGAAGGATGATTTTTTTGAGTACGGGCTACAATTTCTGATAAGGTCAACTGCTCGTGTTGTTGCTTGCCGTGGGCAGGCGGTTCGTGGATTAACACTTCAGCCGAACCTGCAAATACCGAATCATACCAGTCTATCGTATTTTTGTTCCGCCAGCTAAAGGTGTGGGGCTCAAAGACAATGATTAAACGTTTTCCGGGGTAATGCAACCGGATAGCCTCAATTGCCGTTCTTGCCTTCGTATACGAAGAACCAAAACCCTCGTAGATGACCAGCGAACTTTTATCACTTTTTTTGTCGAGCCGCCTAACGATCCCTTGGAAAGTTCGCAGCGGTTCCAGAATATTTTCCGGGCTTACTAATCCGTGTTCCAGTAAAAAGACGCATACGCCGGTGATGTTTTCGATGTTGTGCTTACCGATCAGGCTCGTTTGCAGGGTAACCACTTTATCCTTATTCTTCATCAGGTCGAACTTGGTTACCGGACCGTATTTAATATGCCTGGGTTGCCAATCCGCCTGGTCACTCCATCCATAAGTAACGATCCTGCAATCAGCCACCGCTAGTAGTTGTTTAACATTTGGATGGTCAATCCCCGCAACGATCGTGGATTTTTTATCCATCCCCCTGATTAATTGAAAAAAGGGCTTTAAATAATCCTCTATGGTAGGAAAAACATTTACGTGATCATGTTCGGCGGAAGTCAACAATAAAGAAGATGCGTGATAGTAAATAAACTTAGAAGTGTCATCGGTATTTGAAGAAGGATATTCATCCCCTTCCAACACGAAAACATCGGAAGACCCGATACGAGAAGTGTATTCCATTCCAATGGGAATCGCCCCAATAAAATAGCTGGGGTTATGGCCTAAATGCATGAGTATCCACGCCATTAAAGCCGTGCAGGTAGATTTGCCGTAGCTCCCCACAACTACGTAATTAGTAGTAGCCCGGGTTAATTTTTCAATAGCCAGGGGAAAAGATATGATCCGATCCGGAAATTTTTGGTATGCCGCCCGTACTTCTTCATTGTTCTCGACAGTGAGTTTAGCGTGCCGGCCAATGACGATCAGGTCTGGATTCGCTGGCAAATTCGCAGCCTGATGTGGTATTTTACAAGTCATCCCACATTTTTCCAGATAGCTCTTGACCGGATCGTATACGCCTTGATCGGAACCAGAAATCTCCCAACCCATTTCCTGGTATAAGCGCGCTACAGCACTCATCCCCGCACCGCACAAGCCTATAAAATGTACCGTTTTTTTATCCTTCATTCAATTTTATTAAACCCCAATTAAACCTATCAGTAAATGGTAGTTGTAATTTGGTAGACAACAACTCAAACACTGCAAAATATAAAATCCTTTTTACTCAAGATACGCCTATTCTTAACCCTTGGTTTCGCTCAAGCACGAACGCTCTATTTTCCACCAATTGCAGGAAATGAATGAGATACCGATTCCCATCAAATCTGGTCTGGTGTGAAGAGCAGACCAATGCTTTATACGATTACTTGGAGAGAGAGAATCTAGCAAATCAATCACCGTTTTGAAAGATGGTAAAATCGTATTGGAAAATTACTTTGGCGCTTGTACCCAAGATAGCGTATGGGGTTGGCTTTCAGCAGGAAAAAGTTTGACTTCGGTACTCGTAGGTATAGCGCAGAGAGAAGGAGCCTTATCGATTCACCACCAACCTCTGGTTATTTAGGAGTAGGATGGACGAGCTTACCCCCTGAGAAAGAGGATTCAATCACGATCTGGTATTAACTAACTATGACTTCGGGAATGGATGAAAGAATTTTTGCCTGTACGGAACCCGCTTGCCTGTTATACAAAGTAGATGCGGGAACACGGTGGGCTTATCATAACGGCCCTTATGCTCTCTTGAGGAATGTAATAGAAAATGCGACCGGTTTTGATTATTATTTCTTAAATTTAATGTAACCTGACAAAAACGTCGTTTTATGTACAGTATTGGTCTAAATTACGTTAGAGGATAAAAACAAAACACCAATTTAAACGAAAAATCAATCATTATGCCTGGAAGAAACCGTTTCAATCGAAAATCAATGAGGAGGCGTGGAAGACACCGATTTGAAGGAATGTCGGACCCTGCGCGGGAGAAAATCAAGTTTTACCGTCATTTGCGATCCTATATCATCGTAAATGCATTTATGATGTTTATCACACTATTCAGTGGTGGTGGATTTTCGTGGTTCCCGGTCATTTTATTTTGGGGTATGGGATTAGCTTTTCACTATTTGAAAGTATTTGGGTGGCCGGGTAGTGACGGTATATTTAGTGAAGATTGGGAGCGTAAAATGGCGGAAGAAGATAAAGAAGAAGCAGAAGAAGAAATGGAAACATTAGATGATTTTGACCACCACCCCGTCAAGGAGAAAGAACCTAAATTATGGGAGGAAGATGATTTGGTGTAATTGGAAAACCACTGCAGTTCAAGACTTACTAATTCACCGTCGATCTCACAAACATATCATCGATCCTGTCGTTATACATTGCAATAATTCGAATAAGACTCATATGGATAAAAAAAAGTACCAGGACGCACGCAAGCGTGTCAAAGCGAAGAAAGAATTCTACGAACATTTATCCACCTATTTGGTCATGGCGGCCTTCTTTTTCTTTCTAAACTTTATAACTGCTCCTGGTAGTTGGTGGTTTTACTGGCCAATGCTGGGATGGGGCATAGCGGTATTATTTCACTACATTGGCGTATTTGGCGTACCAGGAATTGGCCATCTGGACGATGATTGGGAAAAACGGGCACTAAAAAAAGAACTAGAACGCATGGACAGCGGCTACAATCAGGAAGATTGGCTGGATCTCGAAGATCTGGAGAAAAAGAAAAAAGAAAAAAAACCGCAAAAGAGATGGGATGAGGAAGATTTGGTGTAAACGATCGTGAAAATTAAGGGTTACTTGATGAAAAGTTGCTATTTCAAATAACGACCTCACCGAAGGTAGCCCCTTAATTTTCAGGTAAAGTTAATCAATTCCTCTTCCGGATATAGACATCTCCGTTGTAGGTTTCAATGCGTAGTTCCGGACCGCCACCGTTAATCTTACCATTTATCCAACTGCCAACATAAATGACCGTGCCTTCATCATTTTTTTCTGTTTTAGAAGTAATCGGTGCCAGATCAATATCAAATCCCGTAAATACCTCTCCCCTTTCGGTTTTGATGCGGGGACTGAGTTTCACATTGGCCGGAAAAGTCAGGTCGATCTCCCGGTTGTAATTGGAGAATGATAGCGGGCTATCTTCTTTAACAGCAGTGAAAGAAGCCTTGATTGCACCATTGTAGGTATTAGCGATCATGGATCCGGAAATTCCTTCTGCCGTCACTCCTCCGTTATAACTTTCAGCTACGATCTCACCATTTACATTTTTGATCATAATATCGCCTTGATTATAGCCGCTCAACTCCAAGTCAAAATTTTGGGGTACTTCAATCTCAAAGTTCATCCCCTTGTTATGGCCTTGAGATTCGATTTCTACGTTATTGTTATTTTCGGTGATCTCTAGACCGCCACCAACGCCTACTAACCTCTTCAAACCACCCCTGGTTTCTTCTAAACCCAATTTTTTCCCATTCATCGATTGGTACGTCACTTTTACATCCTTCCGGTTGGTACCCATTACCGTAATTCCACCGCGAAAGGTCTCTACATCTAGTTTTCCCTTTTCACCAGGGTTGCTCAATGGCACGACAATAGTGTTACTGGACTGGGCCATTATGCCCGTCATACATACCATCAAAAAGGTCATTACAATAATATTCTTCATCTTTATTTTATTTTCCTGTTTATGAATTCTTGTTCATTTCACTTCAACAAGCAGTCTAGCATCTAGCGTCTAGAGTCTAGCATCTTATTAACATACAAATAAGCATCTCCATTAAAGGTTTCGAAATCCAGTGCCGGACCGCCATTGCCCACCTTAAAACCTTTTTTCCTTCCAATTTTGATAGAAATACCTTTTTCGTTACTAACTTTCTTTTTCTCGATAACCGGTTCCAGCGAATTTATATTTTCTATGTCCGTGAACATTTCCCCGTTAAAACTTTTAAAGGTCACGTTAGCGGCTAAATCATCCTTAAAATATACATTGATATCACCATTGAGCGTATAATAACTGGAATCTTCGAAAGGATTTTTAGTGTACGCCACATCCAAATCTCCATTGATCGTGTGGGCTTCTACGCTTTTGGAGATACCATCCAGAGTAATAGATCCATTGACATTATTAACTTCGATCTGCCCCAATACATCCTTGACCAGGATATCCCCCTCATTCACCGTACTTACGGCTAGGTTGATATTTTCGGGAACCTTTAATTTGTAATCAAACAAATAATCATACCTGGGCTTCCAGTCACAATTACCCCTCCAACTCCAGCGATTTTTCTCCTCTGTCAATTGTTTTGCAGTAACCGTCGACGGATCTATTTGGTAACAGGGGTTGGCCATATAAACTAAAATGACATTTTCCTTTTCAATGACTCCCAGGTCTACTTCTTCCATCCCTGTTGTGCGCAAGCCACGATCATTCGCAATAATCGTCTTTTCTAGTGCTAATACGATTTTGTCCCCATTGTAACTTTCTATTTCAACCGAGCCGTTGATATTTCTCAAAATGAGCAGATTATCATTTGATTTCCCGGTAAATTCAAGTTGTTTGTTTATCGTTTCCGTTTCCCGCTGACTATGTACAGCACTTATAACCGACAACATCATAAAGAGTATAAATATTCCTTTCATAATTGTATAGTTGTTTAAAATTTTCAATGGATATAGGATAATCTCATTCATTGAATCGTACAAATTCAATGCTCCAATAATTTTTAACCCGAACTGGTCATTTTTAGAACTATTGCGTATACGGCAGGCGATTAAGATCTAATTCATATTTCCCTGGAAACTAAGTAGTTTAAACTATTAGCTATGTCTTTTTTCTGTATGCCAACGGTTCATTTTTACAGCAATACTTCCATACTTTCCTGAATACTCTCTTTCACTTCTGAAGGTATTTTTCCGCCTTTCATTAGCGTTTCGAAGGGCTCGATAGCTCCTTTTTCCTGCAATGCGACCATCACTTCCGCCATTGCCAATTGTACCATTGGAGACTCCTGATTGACAATTGACTTTACGAGTCCCTCCCTTACCCTGGGTTGATCGGCATATTTAAAGAGAGATTCTAAAGCAGCCAGCCGAACGTTGGTATTTTCATCATAATTCAGGGTGTACAAAAGGGCATCGGTCACTTCCTCGGTTACTTCCGGCATTGTTTTGGTGAGGTTTACTGCCTTTAGCCGTTCAGTGGTAGACTCCTTCTCCAACAAGGTCATCATGAGCATTTGCTGGATATCCTGCATTTGCATATTGATTTGGGCAATTTCTTTTGATTCAACGGGAATTTCCTTGCGAAAAGCATTACCGATGAATATTCCTATCACCAGGCAGAGAGTAGCAAAAAACGCCTGAAAGACAGGGTTTCCAAACCGGAATGGCGAGAACCAGACGCGCAATTTCTGCCATCCGCTTCTACTATGTTTTAATTTAGCTGCTGACAAAAACGCATCAAACTGCTGCCGCATCTCAAGGCTTAGTTGCTGACTGTAAAAATGGCCGAGTTTTTCATCCAATTGCTGGAGCTCAGTCAGATCCTCTAATCTCACAATACCTTGTTCGATCAGCTTTTCCAGCTCTGCTTCTTCCGCTGCCGTCATCTGGCCGGCATTGAATTTCTGAATGAGTTGTTGTGACTTGTGATCCATTTATTTTTCTTTAATTAAATTCAAATGGTTTAAACATTACCCTTAACTTTTACCCTTTCATCATCACCTCCCTAAGGGCCTTAAGCGCGCGAAAAACTTTCACTTTTACCGCCCCTTCCGTGCAATCCAGCATTTCGGCAATTTTCTTGTATTTCAATCCTTGTAATTTGCTCAGCACCAGGATCTCTCTTTTTTCCGGATCCAGTTTTTGCAATGCTTTTCGCAATTGATCGATCTCTTCTTTTTTCATTATCATGGCATCCTGACGAGGACTTGCGTCAATCATGTCCTCCTGCCAATCCTCGAGAGCTTCTTTAGGAGCATTCCCTTTTTTTCTGAAATGATCCGAATGCACATTTCGGGCAATTTGAAACATCCAGGCTTTGAATTCTCCATCGCCCCGAAAACGGTGTTTGTACTTCAATATGCGTTCGAACACATTTTGTACCAGGTCTTCACTAATAGGTGCATTTTGATTCATCCGGTAAAAAAAACCAAAAAGCAGACGGTGGTACCGTTCAAAAAGTAGCCCCAAATGGTCTAATTTTCCTTTTTCGACCTGTAGCATCAGGTGATTGTCCGAAAATGGGTCAGCATCCATGATTGATTCGTATAGTTTAAAGCGTTTTCGTAGGGAAACCTTTGCTTATTGGGAAAGGTTACAATTTTTTTTTAAAATGGGAGACGTTAGAATTTGGACACTTGACCCTGGGTTATAATTCAAGATCGTCCGGCTTCCGGCATCTTAACACACAAATTAAAGATAACAAGAAACCTCTACCCCTTATTTTGACGTTTAAAGCTTAGCTTAAGTACCCGGACACATTCCTGCCTGCGGTGAGCAGGCAGGAATGTGTCCGGGTACTTAGCAATGATAAAACAATAAATCCACCATTAGCTATCAGCTTATGTATGGATGAGTTTTCCCGCCAAATAACTTTGGCTGTTACCATAAAAAGTGAACTCGTGCGCATGAAAAGGTTGTCCTTCACCATAATTTCTGGTTTTATCCTTTTAATCGTTGTTTCTGCTACTTTTCCTAAAATAAATGGTAAAGGCGGCAAAGCGGCCTATGAGGATCATTATAAAGGCACTTTGTATTACAGAGCGGGTGACTACAATAAGGCCCTGCAGCATTTTCACAAAGCACACCAGCGTGCACCGGAAAACTTTTATTTCTCTATTTCTTACGGCATTTGCTTATCGCAACTGGGGAAAACAAATAAAGGTCTGAAGGTCATACAGAAAGCGAGTACAAAACTGGACGTCCACGCAGAGGATTACCTGGAGCAGCAAGCCTTACTTGCATTTTCCAAAGGCATGGCCAATATTTACGACGAACAATTCGATATTGCTTATTCCACCTTGAAATCAGGGGTTGATATTCAGGAATCAATAGATGACGGCGAAAAAAAAAGCCGGCGTTTATTAAGCCTTTTTTATAATGCCTTAGGCTACGCCAGTGTACTCAACCAGGGGAAAAACTCCCATTTACGAGCGGATGTCGACCGCCATTACCACGTCCATACACGCGATATGATCAGGGCGCACGCCTATTTTGAACAGGCTTTGTCTTATGATAATTCTAACGAAGCGGCTTGGCACAATTATAATATTATATGCGATTCGCTGGACTTGCCCATCAAGTATTCCTATGAAGCCACAAACCAATCTCAAGATGATGAAGCGGCTTCGGAATCTTCTTTTATACATTTACCGGAAAGTATCCTGTCGGCTTTTGACTTTTCTTATGCAAATGAACTATTGTTATTGCTGGATATTTCCGGATCGATGGTACAAGAAAAAATTCAATGCCAAGATACTACCCGTTTCTCGGTAATGAAGGAAACAGCATTGACTTTAGCCCAAAAAACACCTGATTCTATAAAGCTGGGTATTGGAACCATTGGTGGTGATTGCGGGACCAAACCACGCCTTTGGCATCCGACAGGGCAACTTAGCCAGCGAGATATGCGCTATGCGATTGAGTTCCTGGTTCCAGACGGTACTACCCCTCTTCTAAATATGCTGCAGAAGTCTGTGGAATTGTTTTCTTCTGTTCCGAATACACAAAAAACTATTTTCCTCGTTAGCGATGGTGCTAATATTTGCAATGCCGGCGGCGTAGATATTTGTGAGTGGGCAGAAAGTCTCAGCTCAAGAAATATCACCATCCATATCCTGACTTTCCTGGATGCTACTTTTTCCAATACTGATGCTTTCGCTGAATATACCTGCCTGGCAGATAAGACCGGCGGAGACATTCTTTATTTAGATGATTTACGTTGTAATGTTCGCCATCATCCTACTAATCTATTGCAGGAATGCCAACCCAAAATCCCCACGTTGCGTAGGATCGACTGCTGGGGAAAGTCCGTAAAAAACTTGTGGGGGATTTTCCCGGATGCCATTGAAAAATAGTCGCTTCTACGCAATAGTCGCAGACTTAATTTCAAGTGCCTTTTCGATGTTGTTCCCAGCTATCGGACACCAAGGGTTACGGAATTTTTCTCCTAATTTCGAGGCTTTATTACAGTAGACTTGTTCGGTGGGTCATGAACGAGCGAAAGGGAGCCAAATTTTATGCTGAA
>CAZHNG010000023.1:0-34211 GCA_964533785.1 uncultured Saprospiraceae bacterium
AAGGCCCGCAGGAAAAGAGGCCGCGAAATGTGCTGGTTATTTAGTTCCCGAGGCACTAGATTATATAAAGGTTGCGGAAAAAGGCCATAATAAGAACGAAGCCTTACCTGCCATTACCGTCAGATGGGCAGGGATATAAGTGATACAGCTTGTAAGAGGAAGCCCTCTGTAAATTATGTGAGCTATTTGAATGGCTTCTATGAAAAGAAATTATATTTTAATTGAGCCGGCCACCTAATTTACAGATCGTCCCTAATTCATGCTGTACTTCTTTCGATATTCCACCGGGCTTATCCCCACATATTTCTTAAATACGTTCCGAAAAGCCTTAGCATCGTTATACCCGACGGCATACATCACTTCACTTACAGATTTTTTCCCTGGCTCTAACAGCTTTTTGGCAGCTTCGGTACGTACGCGTTGCAAGTATTCGATGAGAGAGTTATGGGTAGCGTTTTTGAATCTTCGTTCCAAGGTTCGTCTTGTTACGGCGTATTGATTGGCGATTGATTGAACCGTTATTTTATCCGCAAACCGCTTTTCAATAAAATTTTGAATGCGTAAAATTAGTTCATCCTTATGATCTTTTTGACCACTGAATATCATAAAGGTGGATTGGCTGCCCTTATCAATGTCGATCATGAAAGCTTTGGCGGTTAAGATCGCTAGTTCTCGGCCACCGTATTTTTCAATGAGGTAAATCACTAAGTTGGTAAAAGCATAGGCTCCGCCGCTGGTATAAATGCCATTGCTGTCAGTAACCAGGTTTTCTGCTTGTACTTTAACTTGGGGAAACATCTGTTGTAGGTCCGGAGCATGCCCCCAATGCGTAGAACAGGACTTTCCATCGAGTATGCCCGTTTCGGCCAAGAGAAATACTCCGATGCAAAAAGTTGCGATCTCTGCGCCCTGGTGGTATTGTTCTTCCAGCCATTGTATTACTGAGCGGTTTTTCCCTATTGTTGTTTTTAAATCACCGTGAACTGCCGGCAGGATAATCAAATCAGTTTGCTTTACTTCATCAATATTCTTTGGGGGAGTAATTGTGTACCAACCTTCTGCATCATGAGCAGGTTTATCATGGCCTACGAATTCGATCTGAAACAAGCGTTGTCTGGTTTGTTGGAAATACATATCGTTTGCCCAGTTCAAAATTTGAAAAGAACCGGCAATATTGACAATACTGAATTGTCCTTTGGGGATTAAAATGGAGACATGCTTCATTGGATTAAATTTCTATAAAAATATAAAAATGGCTTGTCGTAATCAACCCGTTATATAGTCGCAATTGTACAGTGTAGCTTACAAAAATTCATTACATCTTTGAAAAGTTTCCCAAGGGAGGTTCAAAAGTGAGTTATAGAACATCTAAATCTAAAATAATGTCAACAATCATCCAGCAAAAGATCACACCGTACTTATGGTACGATAACCAGGCCAAAGAAGCCGCCGAATTCTATTGTTCTGTCTTTAAAAATTCAAGTATGATATCCAGCTCTGAGATGATCGTAGAATTCGAGCTGGAGGGTTTACGTTTTGTCGCCTTAAATGGCGGGCCACAGTTCAAATTTACCGAAGCTACTTCTTTTTTTGTTTTATGTGAAGACCAAGCGGAAGTCGATCATTTCTGGAATGCCTTGACGGCAAATGGCGGGCAGGAAAGCCAATGTGGTTGGTTAAAAGACCGTTTTGGGTTATCCTGGCAGATCGTCCCCCAACGCTTTATGGAAATGATGCATAAGGGAACACCCGAACAAATTCAAAAGGTAATGGAGGTGATGATGCCGATGAAGAAGATGATCGTGGCTGATTTTGAGAAGGCTTTTAAAAATTAAGCCAAGATGAATAGTATGAAGCAAGGTGACATCAATCTCAACTTCAATTGAGAAAAATCATCCTTTTCATCGACGATCTCGACTAAATTATTTCCATAAAAAAGTTGAGGCTATGCACTTCATCGCGGAAATTCTAATCATCTTTTTCGCAGTATTAAATTTTTTATTAACCGGGATAGTATGGTTTAGGTTACGCCAACCTACTTCTTTCGCCCTTTGGGCACTGAAAGTGTTTACTTCCGCGCTGTCTCCTTTCTTGTTTTTGCTGGGAATTCTATTAGTTTTATTGGGGACTTTACTAAATGCTACTTCGGCCATTATGCTCGCAGGTTTGAGTTCCCTGCTATATTTCATCCATATCATCAATACAACTCGTGCACCGGAGGCATCCACAGGAATATCCTCGGTTTTTGGCGTGCAATGGGAAAGTAAGATTCCAGAAGGAAGAAGGGCACAATTGTTGCCCAATCGCTACGTTTTTCGTCTGCCTAAAGTTTCCGACCCGGTTTTTGAGCAAGATATTGTATTCCACACTATTCCAGAGAGTGGTCGTCAGCTATTGTGCGATATCTGGCAACCGCCCGAAAACGTCGAATCTTCTGGCCTGGCCTTTATTTATTTGCACGGCAGTGCGTGGACGGTGCTTGACAAGGATTATGGCACGCGAACCTTTTTCAGACACCTGGCTAATCAGGGGCACCTTATCATGGATGTAGCTTACCGGCTCTTTCCGGAAACCGATATGATGGGGATGGTACACGATGCCAATCATGCCGTTGCCTGGCTAAAGGCCAATGCTGTAAATTATGGAGTTAATCCCCGCCGGATTGTGATTGGTGGAGGCTCTGCCGGAGGTCATATTGCCTTGCTGGCTGCCTATACCAATGGTAGAGAACAATTCTTACTTGAAGGATTGGAACCAATCGATACTAGTGTTAAGGGAGTGATTTCATTGTACGGGCCGACCGACCTGGTGGCTGCTTATTATCATTGTGGCCAGCATATTGTCGGACAAAAAGAGCCGAAAGCGAAAGCTGATGAAGGTATGCCCCAATGGCTACAACGCAGCATGGGAAAAGACTTTCATCGACTGGGATTTGATAAAACAGAGGAACCTGGCATGTTGGTTCCCATGCTTGGAGGAACACCGGAGGAAATACCAGAAGTTTACGCCAGGTTTTCTCCAATCACGCACGTACATGAAGATTGTCCGGCGACCCTCCTGCTTCAGGGTGAGCACGATATGATAACTTCGGCGAAAGCTACTCGGCAATTGTATCGGCGATTGCAAGAAGCTAAAGTGCCAACCGTAATGCACATTATCCCGCAGACCGATCATGCTTTTGATCTTGTTATGCCGAAGTGGTCGCCATCAGCGCAGAATGGGTATTATGACGTGGAGCGGTTTTTGGGGGTGATGGTTGAATAATTAGAATTTGGGGAGAAATCTTTATAATTCCTAACTTAAAGTTAAAAGTCAATTTAGCATTTATAGGCTTGTCGCAGTTTTGAAGAATCTTTTATAGTTCATTCCTGCAACTTCTCCCCATACGCCAAATCACCCGCATCGCCTAAACCAGGAACGATATAAGACTTAGCCGTCAACTCCTCATCAACGCCAGCGAGCCAGATGTTGGCTTTGGGAAAGCGATTTCGGATATAACTGAGTCCTTCGGAAGAAGCAATGACGGTAACGATGTGGATGGCATTCGGTTTGCCGTGATTTTCCAATTCGCGGAGGGCAAGGTCCATGGAGGCACCGGTGGCCAGCATGGGGTCGGAGATAATGAGAGTGGTGTCATCTAATTCGGGGCAGGAGACGTATTCGATGTTGATGTCGAACTTACCGCTTTTTTCGTGTTTGCGGTAGGCAGAAATGAAGGCATTGCCCGCATTATCGAAATAGTTGAGTAAGCCTTGGTGGAATGGAAGTCCTGCTCTCAATATTGTAGCCAGAACCACTTTGGCTTTGGGTAACATAACATTGGAAACACCCAAAGGCGTGTTGACTTCTTTTTCCTCAAACGGCAGCATTTTACTGATTTCGTAGGCAAATACTTCACCGAGTCTTTCCAGGTTACGGCGAAACCGCAAAGGGTCTTGCTGGATATTGTGATCTCTTAATTCCGATACAAATTGGTTGGCAATAGAGTGCTGGCTTCCGATATTATGAACCATTCCTGTATATTAGTTTTGCTAATTAATGTGCTAAAGTAATAACAAGTTAATATTTGGTGGGTTTCTTTGCTAATAATTTTCTTTTCTTTTGGGGTTCGGTCAGTTTATTGACTGCAGTATTTTATGTTTGGATGATGCGCAGGTACTTAGCTGCCTGGGAGAAGTCCCCTGAATGGGAATTGCCCGCTCATTATACCCCCCAAACCTTCATTTCTGTGATTATTCCGGCAAGGAACGAAGCTGACCAGATAAGAGATTGTTTGGATTCCATTATGGAACAACAATACCCGAAAGAACTTTTTGAAGTGATTGTAGTGGATGATCATTCTACGGATGAAACGGAAGCTATTGTCAGTTCCTTAGCAAAGGATGGTGTTAGATTGATAAAACTAGCCGATCATTTAAACCACAGGTCGATTAATTCCTATAAGAAAGCAGCCATTGAAGCGGGTATTGTGGAAGCTACCGGAGAACTTATCGTTAGTACTGATGCAGATTGTAAAGCTCCACTGAATTGGTTACGGTTTTTGGCTTCTTACTATGAGATCAGCGGCAAGGCTTTCGTCGCAGCTCCGGTACAATTTGAAGGGGAGCAAAACACTTTTGAACGCTTTCAATCTCTCGATTTTATAGGGATGATGCTGATTACCGGCGGTGCTATTCAGGATAAGCTCTTTCATATGTGCAATGGTGCTAACCTGGCCTACAGCAAAGCCCTTTTTACCGCAGTAGGTGGCTTTGAAGGGGTCGATCAACTCGCTTCTGGGGATGATATGTTTTTAATGCAAAAGGTGGCGGCTCAATTTCCGGAGAACATAGGGTTTTTAAAGAGTCGGGAAGTAGCGGTAAAGACCAGCGCTAAACCAACCTGGCGTTCTTTTCTTCAGCAAAGAATAAGATGGGCGAGTAAAACGGGGAGTTACCAAGAAAAGCGAATGATCCTCTATTTAGGGATGGTCTTTTTATTTTGCTGTTCGCTTGTCGTTAATTTACTACTTATTCCTTTTTGGGGATCTATTCCGTTGAGTTTTCTTATTTTTCAGTTGACTTTAAAGGCTGTGGCGGACTACCAGCTATTAAAAGAAGCTACCCGGTATTTTGGGCGTACGGATCTGCTAAAGGTATTCTGGCCGGCACAGCTTTGGCATATTGTTTATATTGTAGCCGTCGGCACTTTGGCTAATTTGCGAAAGCAGTACCAGTGGAAGGGTAGGAGAGTGCGATAGTTTAATTTTTTTAGTATTAAGTAGTCGAATATTTAAAATATGCAAAAGGACTCTTTTCTTGATATGACGGAGGAAATTGCGGAGGCGGTTGCCAATAGACAACCGGTAGTAGCTTTGGAATCCACCATCATCTCGCATGGAATGCCTTATCCGCAAAATGTGGAAACTGCTATTGAAGTGGAGCAAATGGTACGCAATAATAACGCAATACCGGCAACCATTGCTATTATTGACGGGCGCTTGAAGGCGGGACTGAAACAAGAAGAAATTGAACAGTTGGGCAAAACGGGACAATCGGCTTACAAGACGAGTAGAAGAGATTTGCCATACGTAGTAAGCAAAAAAATGACTGGCGCCACTACAGTAGCAACTACCATGATCATTGCCGAGCGGGTGGGTATTCCCATTTTCGCAACCGGCGGGATTGGTGGTGTCCATCGGGGAGCGAATGAAAGTTTTGATATATCTGCTGATCTGCAGGAGTTGGGGCGGACGAACGTTGCAGTAGTTAGCGCTGGTGCAAAAGCAATTTTAGATTTGGAATTGACATTGGAGTACCTGGAAACATACGGTGTGCCGGTTATTGGCTACCAAACGGACCAGTTTCCAGCTTTTTATACCCGAGATAGTGGTTTGAAGGTAGATTACAAGATGGATGAACCGGAAGAGATTGCCCGGTTGTTGCACACCAAGTGGAGCATGGGACTGAATGGTGGATTGTTAGTCGCTAACCCGATACCCGAAGCATCAGCTATGCAGTATGAGTACATAAACCGGGCCATTGAACAAGCTATTGAAGAATCGATGGAAAAGGGCATAAAAGGTAAAGCTATTACGCCCTATTTACTGGGGCGAATTGTAGAAATCACGGGGGGCGAAAGTCTCGCGGCTAATGTTGATTTGGTTTTGAACAATGCGAGACTGGCTGCACAAATCGCGGTCAGTTATAGTCAACTGGCTCATCAAAATCATTTATTCAACTAATAGCACTTCTCCTTGCTCAATAGTAACCGTCTGGTCCGCAAATTCCACCTGAGCTAGGTATACATATACGCCCGTTTTAGCATCCTGTCCTTGAAAAGTACCATCCCAACCACAAGAAATATCGTTTGGGGTGCAATTATTACTTTCGTAAATGAGATTACCCCACCGGTCGAATATTTGAAGACTTAACAAAGAGCGGACACCTTTACCAAAGCTGGGTAAAAAAAGATCATTAATGCCGTCTTCATTGGGCGAAAAAGCGTTGGGGTAGTAGGCCCTTCGTTGAGTAGCAGCTTCCAGGGCTTCTACGATCACTACGGTCGTATCAAAGAGCACCTCTTCCAGTTCGTAAAACGCAAAATCATCCAGGGCAAAATCGTTGCCTTGGGGATTGGTATTCCGGTTGACGATACAGATTTCAGCTTCGCTGTTAGTACCGGCATTCCAGATCTCGAAGAATTGCCGCCATTCACAAACCTGATTGCCCGCGCGAAAAAGGTTGCCAATGATCTGATCATTGATAGAAAATTGCAATCCTGCCGGATTTTGAGGATTTACAGAAGTTAACCAGGCGGAAAAGGCATAGTTGGTGGCTTGTTTTACGGGAACGGTCTGACACCAAACCTTTTCATTGGCAATGGGAGAACCATCTACCACCATCATATTACCAGTACCGGTTGTATGGTCCGGACAATCCTCGAAAAAGATGGGGTTGAGGTTATTGGCACTGGTGTTAATGCCAAATACACCTTGAATATTAATGATTTCAACAAAAGGGTAATCACTGAAGAAGCCCATATTTCCATCACTGAAGTCGGAATTAATAATTAAGTTATTGTTGAGCGAAGCTGGTATGATGCGGGCAATAAAAGTAGTAGTGGAATCAGGCCTGGCAATAGGATTGGCGATCGTTGGGTTATCAAGATATATCGGAGGCGTCCATTCGTAAGCGTATGGGCCCGTTCTGGCATTTAATTGCGCGGGATCTCCTGGATTACAGATGATAACCGTGTCGATTTGAGCCATTAATGAGTTGCAAAGCAGAAGTAACAATCCAATCGAAAGATGGAATTTAAGTAGCTTAAAGTTCATGGATGCTTATTTATTCGATGGGCAAAATAAGCAAACCATTATTTGAAAGCAAAAAAGGATACCCTCCTGCGAGGAGAATGTTTTTGTTTGTTGTTGTTTACGTAGGTGACATTTATATGACAATTTAAGTAAAAAAGCTCACTAAATCAATTCAAATAAATTTTTAATTCCAATAGTACGATTAACGATGAATCCCTCTGCGTGGTCAAAACCAGCTGCGCGGCCATAGGTAGCCGTTTTTGCCCTTAAGAATTCCATGAATTGCTTACTGGAAATGGGAGATTGTAATTCTTCTTCATATTCAGAGGCTTCCGGCAGGTAAAATTGGGAACGAAAAGTTTTGATCAGTTCAAATTTCTGATTAATGTAGGGGCTTATGTCCACGACAAAATCAGCTTTTAAAGTATAGTCTTGAATATAATGATAGACCGCATTGGGGCGCCATCTTTCCTGGTTTTTCCCATCGAGGTCCAGGGTTTCGATCTTAGTCAATCCGGCAAAATAACAGGCATCAGCGGTTAGTTTCGCTGCCCGGCCATGATCGGGGTGGCGGTCATTTATTGCATTTGCCAATACAATTTCCGGTTGACAAGCTCTGATAACGCGAATGATTTTAAGTAGGTTTTCCTTTTCGTATTGAAAAAACCCATCGGCCATATCGGCATTGACCCTAAAGGCGGCTCCCATCAATTGAGCGGCCTCATTGGCTTCGGCTGTCCTGATTTCAGCATTGCCCCGGGTACCTAGTTCTCCGCGGGTTAAGTCGAGTAAACCTACTGTTTTTCCTTGATCAATATGTCGTAATAAGGTGCCACTACAACTTAATTCCACATCATCCGGATGTACACCGATGGCTAGTATATCTACTTTTTGCATGGTAATTGATTTTTTAGACTACGCCAGATGTTAGTAGCTAGAATGGATTGGATTTTAGCGAACATATTGCCTGGCGTCTATTAAGACGCGAAAATAACTTTTTCCGTTAATTTCCTAACATACTTTCAATGATGGGGCCTACTTCTTCCTGGTTAGAATAATCATAACCTAAGAAAGCAGCCACGGTTTTAGCGACTTGATTTTGCCAGAGTTGGCCCGACGTTTTTACCTCACCAAGCGGGGCAGTATCCGGTCCAATGACTGCAAACCAGATGGCATTGGAACCTTCGAAGGTTTTGCCGTGGCTTTTCCATTCACTTTTAGGAGAATCTCCTCTTCCATGATCGGTGGTAATGAGCAGGGTCGTTTTACCGGCGTAAAAAAGGTCGGACTGAATGTATTGCCATAATTCCCGGATCATTTGATCAGTTTGGTAGGCGGATTTGAGGTAGTGGTCATAGCGCCCATCGTGTGCGAAATCGTCGGTTTCACCGTAAGAGATGTAAACGAGTTTTGGGTGTTTCTTTTTGATGTGCTCCAGGGCAAAGTGGTGAGTAAAGGCGTCTAATCTAACGGTTGCCCAGGGGCTGGGAATCCGTTTTTGCAGTTGGTTCAGGAATAATTCCCTGTCGGTAAGATCGAAACCTTGAGCTGGCTCGAAACCTGCATTAACCGGAATACCGCTCCGTTTTTCATTAATGATGTAGGGAAAAACATCCCAGGAACCAAAAGCTGCCACTCTACCGTTAAATTCGGGTTTGTTGTTAAACCATTCCAATACCGTAATATTAGGATTCCAAACCTTGTTGTTGGAATTAATGGCAGGATCAGAAAACCCGGTTAAGATCTCGTTGTAACCGGGGTAGGAAAACCAGAAGAAGTTGGTAAGGTCGACTTTATTGCCGTGCCGGCGATTACCGTACAGTTGACCTTGACGGCCAATAGTCTTCCAAAAGAAAGGCATGAGTTTAACTCTTTTCTCGCTAATGGTTTCGGCCCCGAATAACTGTTGGAGCTCAGCGGTATCTTTTACGTACTCATTATCATTCATGAGACTGTCTATGCCACCTTGGTACAATTCTTGCCAGCGCAAGCCGTCTAGGGTGATCAGGAATACGTTTTCTGTCTTTGGGGTTTGAGCTTGCATGGCGCAAAATCCTATGACTGTTATTAGGGAGGCGAAGATATTTTTCGGTGTCATATAAAATTATTTGTGTTTTAATTGAAAATTAAAATTTTTTGTGTTATATTTGAAACGTCTTTTGAATAAATTTTTCAGTACTGAATTTTCTCGTTGTTTGATGGAGCTTATCAAGAGCTCGTGCCTGCGACTAGAGTGGTGGTGGATAGGGCGGGCTGTTTTTACCCCACCCGTAATGTTTTAACAATAGTAATTATGCCGGCCGCCGCCAGCCGACGTTTTCTAAGGAAGCGGCCAAATCAATATGCACTTCAAATTGCTATTCTTCGTTTATTATTTTCTAATTTGCATAAAATCCTTCATATTCCCCTCACTATCGTACATCCTCATTAAAACTTCTTCTCGCTGCACCGTAAAGGTAAAGTAATGATGACCACGGTAGGTTTTAGCAGAAAACCAGGAATGAGTGGGAGCAAAGTCTTCCAAGTTTCCACCGGCTCCACCCCCTTGGATATATATCACCCCATTTTTTTGATCAACCATATTTTCCAAAATTGGTAATGTTCGTTGGTAAGTATGTAAATGACCAAACAACACTACATCCACGCCGTATTTTTCGTAAAGAGGAACAATCTGCCTTACTTGCAAGTCACCCAAGTCAGATTTACCTTTCCAGCTATCACCATAATCGTTTTCATCAGAAGAGTAGGGAGCGTGGTGGTGGCAGGCAACCTTCCACTGAGCAGTAGAGTTTTGAAGTGCCTTTTCTAACCATTGATATTGAAGACCACCCAGAGCAAATTCATCCCTTTCATTACTATTGAGCATGAAAAATTCAGCATTGCCGTATTGAAAAGAGTAGAAGCTTTCGGTTTCTGGTAACTTATGATAGCGTTTGTACCAATACAGGTCGCTTTCCCCGTTTCCTGGTACGGTAAAAAAAGGAATCCGGCTGGCCAGCGGGACTACCCCCATAAAATATTCATGCGTCCATTCAAATTTATGTGGTTCTTGGCCACCATCGGTTAAATCACCGAGATTGATAACGAAATTTGGTCTTTCGTCCCAGATCAATCGGGCAACTTGGAAGTTGACGTGGGGGCGGGCTTCGGTGTCTCCAATAACGGCAAAAGTAAAAGGTAGATCTTGTTCCGGGGCAGTTGCAAAAGTCAATGTTCCGCTTTTGATGACTTCCTTTGTCGGATTTTCCACTTCTATTTCATAAAAATAGGGAGTGTCGGGTTTAAGATTGTCTAAAGTAATGGTGTGGATGTAATGCCCCGTTTCTGAATGGGGATTTACGTCCAATTTATTGTCGAAAGGCAATTGTTCGCCGTAATGAATAGTCGCCTTTGCTGCCGGGGTATTGGTTTCCCATGTGATATTAATGCTGTTTGGAGTCACGTAATGAAGGTAAGGACCTGCGGTAAAATGGAATAGATCGGGAAATAATGTTCCGGATTCAACCGAAGCCTGAAACGCATTAAGGTTAGTCTTAATCTCGGCTTCCGATAAAGCCTGATCGTACAAATTTAAGGCTTTCACCAGGTTGGCAATTTCCATGTACGGTTCATTATTCAGATAGCCGGATAGTTCCAACGCTAATTGAGCATCACCAAAAGCTCGTTCTGATAGTTCTACTTCGCCTTTTTGAATGCCATTGTAGTACAATTTTGCAGTTTGGCCATCGTAAGTCGCAACGACGTGCAGCCAGTATTTTTTCCAACCACGGGTGATCTTAGACTCGATTAGTTTTAGTTCGGGGCTATTTTTCTCTTTTAGTCCAAAGGTGATTTCATTGCCAAAGTAGCCTAATAACCAATCCGGGTTTTGGTAAGGATCTTTACTTCTTGCCGAAATTAATGCACCGACTGGTTGGTTGACGTGGTTGACCATCCACAGTTCTACTGAAAATGATCCCGTAGGCAAAAGTTTGGGATCCAAGAAATTGAGAATACTTTGCGAAGGTTGTTGTCCCTTAAAAATAAGGGGGACATTGGCATTGTAAATTAATCCGAAATTAGAATTGGGAGCATTGATTCTTGGCCCGGGAATATTGGCAGCATTTCCTGGCAACTGATAATTAGGTTGGAAATGGAATTGTGCTAGAGGTTCTATTGATTGTGCTATTACCACAAAAGGAAAGCACAATACGAAAATGAAGTGTCGCATTGGATGGTTAGTTATTAAATAATAGTACGTAAAGTGGCCCAAATAATTCAATACCCGTAGTCCCTGGAATTAAATAATTGTTATTTTTTGCTGTATTTTACTTTTCCACCTACAATGGTCATCAAGACTTCTGTTTCCAGAATTTCAGCATCCTCACAATTGATCAAATCGTTTGAAAGCACTACGATATCCGCAAGCTTACCTACTTCTAAAGAACCTTTATCCTTTTCTTCAAAAGCGGAAAAGGCGCAGGCCAGGGTATAAGAATGGATAGCTTCCTCCCTGGTCATGCTTTGTTCGGGAAAGAATGCCATATCGGGATCGCTCCTTCTTCGTGTAACGGATGCATAATAACTTTCGATGGGATCCACATCCTCAACGGGAGCGTCTGTGCCGTTGGTTACAACTACGCCGGCATCAATTAGAGAGCGCCAGGGATAAGCTCCGTATTTGGCTCTTTCTTCTCCAAGTCTTTTTACAACGAAAGGAGCGTCAGAAGTACAATGAATTCCCTGCATAGAAGCAATAACTCCCATTTCCCTGAATCTCGGTATATCGGTAGTATCCAGGTGTTGTGCATGTTCAACCCGCCAGCGGTGATCTTCGCGCTCCGGATCGGTAGCAAAGGTTCTTTCGAAGATGTTTAATACTTCCCGGTTGGCCCTGTCTCCAATGGCGTGAACGCACAATTGAAGATTTTTATCCCAGGCGAGTTGGGCAATTTCTTCTACCTCTTCCAGGGTGACCGTATTTTGGCCGTAAAAGTCTGTTTTATCATTGTAGGGGCGGAGTAGCCAGGCTCCAAAAGATCCCAGTGCTCCGTCTACCGCCGATTTGATGGCCTTGCAAGTGAAATAATGATCGCGGGCATCGGTAATAGGTAACATGTCGATTTTGGTATCGAAATATTGGCGGGTATCTTTAAATTCCTCCCGGTTGATATTGCGTAACATCACCCAAAGCCTGACATCTAATTCGCCTGCTTCCGCTAATTCGTTATACCATTGAATTTCCTGAAAAGAAGCCCCTGCATCCTGAAAAGACGTTACGCCTTTTTGTAAGCAATCCGCTTCCGCTAATGTTATACCTCGCAGCCATTGGTTTTTTATTTCTTCTTCCGTTAGGCTATCCAGATAATTCTGGTAATATTGGCCGACAATGCGCTGTGCGGTTTCTTCAAACATGCCAATGGCTTCACCGCTTGCATCCCGAACGATCTCACCACCTGCCGGGTTGGGTGTCTCTTTGGAAATGCCGGCCATCTGCATGGCTTTGGCATTGGCAAAAGAACCGTGACCACTGGCATGACGTAGTAGGACGGGATTGTCGGGAGAAACAGCACTTAGTTCGTAATGATAGGGATAGCCCAACACATTCTGTTCTGGTTCTTCCATCCATTTTTCCTGGTGCCAGCCTCTTCCGATGATCCATTCGCCGGGCTCGACTTCCTTTGCTTTTTCGGCAACGGCTGCTACGATTTCATCCCAACTTTTTGATTTGAGAAAATTTAAATTCATCAGACTTTTGCCAAGGCCGGAAAAATGGCCATGGCCTTCGATAAAGCCGGGCATGGTAAATTGTCCTTCTAGATCAATTTCTTCTGTATTCGGCCCTTTGTACTTTTCAATTTCATCACTGCTTCCAATCGCTATAATGCGTTCTTCTTTCACCGCAATGGCTTCCGCACTGGAATTATCTTCATCGACAGTATAAATGTTGCCGTTGATGAAGATCACGTCGGCTATTTCTTCTTCCGAAGTTCCACATGACCAAAACAAGGTGATCATCGTCAGCAGTACAATCAAATGTTGGTTTTTCATACTAATTTTAAATGTGAGCGTTTGACTTCCTGTAGTTTTTGTCTATTAATTGAAAGAATTAATTAGACACAACGGCCAGTTTATTATCTGTGCTGAGAGCTAAGCGGGTGATGTTTCTAATACCAAAGTACTTCAGGTCGGCAATTTCTACCCAATCTTCATCCCGGTAGGGGTTGAATTTGAATAACCGGCTGCCTAATCCCATGATCAGGGTACCATCCCGCATGACTTCAAAATCTTCACTGCCGGGTAGTGTTTCAATAATTCGGGCCAGTGTTTCGTCTTCTGATTCATCATCAATATTCTCCTGATTTCTGCCATATCGGCTGCGACTACTGTATCGACTGCTATACCGGGAAGAGCTGGAACTACTATAACTCAATTTCTTTTCCATGATCACCCAGTTGTTGTCAAAGTCATTTTTCTTAACAAAAGCGAGGTTGCCGTTGGATAGTTTTTTAAAACAACGGCCGACATTGGTCGCAACTGGTTCCAGTTGGTCGGTATCTACATCGGCAACGGCCAGGTAGTTTGGATTATCTACCATGAAAACCGCTACTTTCTTACTATTGATCCATAAATAGTAGCCGATGCCGTTTAAATATTTAAAGACGGGTTTACCGGGGCTGAGCCGGTCGATCGGGAATTGCCACAGCCTTTGTAAGGTATCTCTGCCGCTGATTTCCTGGCGAATCGCAGAAAACTGATAGCGAACCGGCATTAGTTGTGGTGAGAACTCTCCCTCAGGAGTATCGGTGACCCTGGTTCTCGTTTCGGTTCTCAGGTCGAGCAAATACAGATCGGTCTGGTTGCTGCCAGGGGCTTGAGAAGCTATGTATATTTTATTATTGTCAAAAAATTCCGGCTGATTGTTGTAGCCATTTTCATTGAAATAAGTCAACAATTGCGGATTGGTAAAAGAATAGGTCGTATCATTGATCCTATTCATTTTGAAAAGATATATGTTAGAAGGCTCAATTTGTGCAAAACACAATTGGGTCAAACTCGAAAAAGCGATCAAAAAGGCGATTTTCTTCATCATAAAAATTTAAAAGGTTGATTTCTTTTTCAAAGATATAAAAAGTCGGGGAGTAGTGAGTTGTGGAAAGTAGACACGAAATTTCATTAGCTATGATACAAATTCTATTTGGTGGTCTTGCAAAATTGGCTTTAGGTTAAACCTTAGAAATAGTTGCACAACGGCAAGCACATCCTTTTCGCAATATTTTGCTATGCGGGGAAGGTCTTGCTCTTTCCAATATACTCTGCCTACTTCGCTGCCGTCGATATCATCTTTGGGGGAGGGGAACCCAAGTACGGCAGCCAGTAATTTGAGTGAAGTATAGTTTTTCCGGTCTCCGAACTTCCACATTTCCAGCGTGTCTACCAAATGAGTGGTTTCCCAGGGTTTTTTACCTGAAATCTGCAGCGTGTCCGGTAGCGGTAATTGATTAACGATGGCACGTCTGCAGATATAAGGAATGTCAAATTCTTTGATGTTGTGGCCGCAAAAACCGTGTTTGTTGGGGTTGTTGAAGCTTTTTTTTACCAATACAAAAAAATCTTCCAGTAGTTTTTTTTCGTCGTCGCCGTAAAAGGATTTCAATCTAACCTGCCATTCCTTTTCACTGTTCTGGTGTAATAAGCCGACGGATATGCAAATGATTTTGCCGAACTCCGCAAAGATTCCGGCTTTGTCTTCGTAAGTCTGCGCAGCAAGTTCATCTTCAATTTCTTCGTCGTATTTTTTTAAAATCGATTTGGTCTTATGCTTCCACAATTCCTTAAATGGTTCTGATAAATCCTCGTATTGAGGATAACCGGAAACAGTTTCTATATCTAAAAAGAGGAGTTTCTTAATATTCATTGTTTATTGATTTAAGGTTGAAATCGCATTGGAAAAGGAATTACTAAGTACCGTGTAACATAAGTTTCTTGGTGTTTTGAACCACCGGATTTTTGCCCAAATCGAGGCGCGGCGGAGCCTCGGGGCCATAGCCCCGAAGGCGAGTACGTAACGAAGAGTTGGGCAAAAAGACGGCTTCAAAATGCTAATAAATTTATGTTACACGGTACTAAGCCCTAAAATATTTCAAAATTATCATTAAAAGTAAATTAAACAAATCCGTACAATTTTCTTAGGTCAACATCGTTAAAGGGGCAGTTCAACTAAAAATATTTAAAGCAATGAGCAATCCTAAACCAACTGCACCTAAAGGGGCAGGAAGTACTCCAAGTAAAAAGGATGATAATTCTAAACAACGAATAATTGCCATTTCAGCAATCATTATTCTGGCTTTGTTAGCGATCAATATTTTTCTTTTTGTAAGCTACAATAACAGAGGTAAAGCCAATGAAACGCTAGCTACTAAACTAGATGAAGCTGAGCAATTAAAAGCTGATTTGAACGAACAATATGCAGCTGCCCGCGAAGAATTGGAAGAACTTCGTGGTACCAATGATGAATTAAATGCACGTATTGATCAACAATTGGAAGAGCTAGAACAGCAAAAGAATAGGATCGAAACACTTTTAGGGAATAAAAGAAGTTTGGACCAGGCACGTCGTGAAATCAAGAATTTAACTGCCCAGGTGGATCAATATCTTGCAGAGATCAACCAATTGAAGGCCGAAAATCAGGAGTTAACAGAAAAAACGGTCAAGCTTTCTCTATCTAATGATAGTTTAAGTACGTCGCTGCAGAAAAGAGCTTCTGAAAACGAAGAATTGTTGACAGCCAAAGCGGCTTTGGTAAGTGAAAATGAGCAATTGGCCGAAGATCGCGCCCGCCTTTCCAGCAAAGTTAATATCGCTTCGGTTATTGAGATTGAAAATATTGAAGTAGATGGGATTAAAACCCGTAGAAGCGGCAAAGGAGTAACCAGAAAAAGAGCTAAGAATATTGACCATTTACAGATCTGCTTTACCACTACCTCCAACCAAGTAGCAGAACCCGGCCTGGAGGAATTTTTCGTCCGTATCGTTAACCCCTTAGGAGAAACTCTTGCTATTGATGCTATGGGCTCCGGGGTTTTTAATAATAAATCTACTGGGGATGCCATGCGGTTTACAAAAATTAAGGAAATTGATTATGACCGCAAGTCCGGTAATTATTGTGTAAAATGGGCCCCTAGTAATCCTTTCCAGGAAGGTAATTACGACATAGAGATCTACAACAAAGGGTACCTGGCAGGTTCTACGAGCTTTGAATTGAAATAAAACCACAAAGATCAATAACAACAGCAACGAGATAACTACCACTAGCCGGAGCACTAACCATGCTTCGGCTTTTGTGGTTCTATGAAGAGAATGCGAAATTAAAACCTACTTCCCTTTAAACTCTGCCACCCTCTTTTCAATAAATGCTTGTGCGCCTTCTCTGAAATCTTCGGTAGCAGTAGTCTCCCCGAAGGAATCCACTTCTTTGGCAAATCCGTCTACACCGTCCTGAAAGTAGGCATTGACGGCTTCGATTACCTTTGCAATTGCAATGGGCCCTTTACCAGCAATTTTATTGATCATCTCCTTGGCTTTAGTCACTTCTTCACCTGCCTGAACTACGTGGTTGACCAAGCCCAGTGCTAGGGCTTCATCAGCACGTAACATATCACCGGTCAAGATCAGTTCCAGCGCTTTGCTTTTCCCAACGTATTGAATGAGTCTTTGTGTGCCGCCGTAACCGGGAATCAGTCCGAGATTAACTTCCGGCTGACCAAATTTTGCCTTTTCACTGGCCACGCGCAAGTGGCAGGCCATTGCCAGTTCGCATCCACCTCCCAAAGCGAAGCCGTTTACGGCCGCCACTACCGGTTTGGGGAATCGTTCGATTAAAAAAAATATATCCTGGCCCCTTTGAGCCATTGCTTTGCCTGAAGTTTGGTCCAAGGATAGAAATTCTTTGATATCAGCACCAGCAACGAAGGCTTTTTCACCAGCACCGGTAAGGACTATTCCTTTCAAATCATTTCTTGCCGGCGCATCGGTTGTAAAAAAGTGTTTCAATTCCAGCATGGTGGAAGTGTTGAGGGCATTCATAGCTTTGGCCCGGTTAATGGTCAAAAGGAGAATACCGTTTTCTTCTTCTAAAATAAGATTGTTGTATTGCATGAACTGGTTCAGTTTTGGATTTTCTAATTCGAGATTCGAGGTGACACCTAGGTGACACCTAGGTGTCACCTCACCTTGTGTTACAGATCCATACTATCCGGATCCTCACCACGCATGATCTTCTCCTGGTGATTGATCGATTCCTGGTGGATAGCCCGGAAAACACTTTCTATGAAAGCCGGGCTAAGTCCTTTGAGTTGCCCTTTTTCAATAGAATGCTGCAGGATTTCGTTCCAGCGATCCGATTGTAAAATGGCTAAATTGTTTTCTTTTTTATACTGGCCAATTTCTTCCGAGACAGCCATTCTTCTGCTCAACAGATTTAACAGGTCATCGTCGATTTCATCAATTTCACGGCGCATATGGGCAATGTTGCTCTTGGTCATATCCGTCTCTATTCCTGGAAAACTGAGATTGTGCACCATTTCCAGGTAGGTATCCGGCGTAATTTGTTGTTTGGCATCACTCCAGGCATTATCCGGATCAGGATGGGTTTCGGTCATTACACCATCGAAGTTCAGGTCCATGGCTTTCTGTGCTACATCGAATAAGATATCCCTGCGTCCGCAAATATGGCTATTGTCACAAATGATAGGTAATTGCGGGAAACGCCGTTTTAATTCGATCGGTATTTGCCAGCGGGGAACATTGCGGTATTGCGTTTCGCCGTGATAGGCAAAGCCGCGGTGAATAGCCCCGATCCTCGTAATGCCGGCATTGTAAATTCTTTCAATAGCTCCGATCCATAAGTTAAGGTCGGGATTGATTGGGTTTTTCACCAGCACAGGAATATTAACGCCTTTCAGAGCATCGGCAATTTCCTGGACGGCAAAAGGATTGACGGTTGTTCTTGCACCGATCCAAAGGACGTCGATGCCGTATTTTAAAGCTTCAAAAACATGGTCGCGTTTTGCTACTTCAATAGTTGTTTTTAAGCCGGTTTCGTCTTTTACTCTTTTCATCCAGGGTAAACCAATGACGCCTACACCTTCAAAAGAGTTCGGACGTGTCCTGGGTTTCCAAATTCCAGAACGAAAAAGATCTACGCTGCCATCGGCCGCCAAAGCCTGGGCAACAGTCATCACTTGTTCTTCTGATTCTGCACTACAGGGACCAGCAATAATGAGGTGTTTCTTCGCCGGTTCCAGAATTGGATCTAATTTCATTTCCATGAGCGGTAAGCATTAGAGTGTTAATTATTTAATAATTTTCTTTATCTGATTCGAAGCTTCGATCAATTCAAACATCTGATCATAATTTTGCTTGATCAAGGCTGTTCTGAACCGGGAAAGCTGGTTGATATGTTCATCGAGGACATCGAGCACATTGTCGCGGTTATGCCGAAAAATGGGCACCCACATATCGGGAGAACTTTTGGCTAGCCGGACGGTAGATCCAAAACCACTACTCGCCAGCTCAAAAATTCTGGCTTCATCTTTTTCCTTTTCCAGAACCGTTAGTGCTAAAGCAAATGAACTGATGTGTGAAATATGGGATACATAAGCCGTATGAATATCGTGATCGCGGGCATTGAGTTCAACAATTTTCATAGGAATAGATTGGTAAAGCCGGGTAATGGTTTCCAGCGCATCGGGATCACTATCCTGCGTATCACAAAAAACGGTAAACTTGTGTTGGAACAAGCCTGGAATGGCAGCTTCCGGGCCAGAATATTCTGTTCCTGCCATGGGATGCGTAGCCACGAACCGGCCGCGATTGGGGTGATGCCTTATTTCTTCAAGCAATTTTAATTTAGTGGAGCCTACGTCCATAATGATCTGCTGATCAACTTTGTCGAGTAAGTTGGGAAGCAGTGTTTGCATGCCATCCACGGGAATCGCCAATATAATGATCTCTGATTTCGCAATCGCCTCATTGAGTGGTAGATCCTCATCGATCAAACGGCGCCGAATGGCCTTATCCAGATTAAACTGGTTGGTATCCACTCCGATGATGTGTTCTGCGAATCCGTTTTCCTTTAATGCAATACCAAGCGATCCTCCAATTAGTCCTATCCCGACGATGGTTATGGTCCTCATTTTTTACAGTTTTTGAATCCTGTTGAAAGCAGTGTTCAGCGTTTCTTCATTATTGCAAAGAGAAATCCGGATGTAATTTTTTCCCTGCGAACCGAAAATTCCTCCTGGTGTAATGAATACATGAGCTTTGTAAAGTAATTCGTCGGAGAGTTTATAACCGTCCACGTTACTTTTACCGGTATTTGCCCAGACAAAAAGTCCCGACTGTTGCTGGTCGTATTGGCAGCCAAGAAAGTTCAACAATTCGAAAATACGCTGCCTTCTTTTTCGGTAAACTTCATTGAGGTATTCGTACCAATCGGCGTTTATGCTAAGTGCTCTGACAGCAGCCAGTTGTGCCGGTTTGAACATACCCGAGTCCATATTGCTCTTGAAGCGCATGATATCCTGCAGGTATTTCGCTTTTCCTGCTACCAGTCCGATGCGCCATCCTGCCATGTTGTGAGCTTTACTTAAAGAGTTAAGCTCAAGGGCCACCTCTTTCGCACCATCTACCGAAAGGATGCTCATTGGTTCTTTATTGAGAATAAAGGAATATGGATTATCATTACAGATAAGAATTCGGTGTCGTTGTCCAAAATCGACTAATTTTTCAAAAAGGGCTTTATTGGCTTTAGCTCCCGTTGGCATGTGGGGGTAATTGACCCACATCACCTTTACTTTTGAAAGGTCTTGACTTTCCAGTTCTTCAAAATCGGGGAGCCAGTTATTTTCTTCTTTTAAGGTGTAATGCCTGATGTTTGCCCCAGTGAGCTGCACTACTGCTGCGTAGGTGGGGTATCCAGGGTTGGGTACCAGTGCTTCATCGCCTTGTTCGAGATAAGCCATGGAAATATGCATAATTCCCTCTTTAGATCCGAGAAGGGGAAGTATTTCCGAATTGGGGTCCAGGTTGACGTTAAACCATTGCCGGTACCAGGAGGCAAAGGCGGTTCTTAGTTCCGGGATGCCGCGGTAGCTTTGGTAAGCGTGGTTATGAGGTTGTTTGCTCTGATCCGTCAATTCATCAATTACTTCCAGGGGAGGAGCCAGATCGGGGCTGCCTATTCCCAGGTTGAGGACATCGTGGCCGTTTTGTCGCATTTCGTCAATTTCTCTCAATTTACTAGAGAAATAGTACTCTTTAACTTGCCCTATGCGTTTTGCTGGATTGATCATACTAATATTAGTTTCTTAATCATGGTGTTTACCTCTTGGATAGGCACCCAATACTTTTAAATAACTGGTTATCGGTCTGATGGCTTCTAAGGCGGATTGCCATCCAATTTCACCTTCTACTACAAAATCCACAAAGAACAGATATTCCCACGGTTTGCCGACGATCGGCCTGGATTGAATTTTAGTCAGATTAAGGTGATAAGCTGCCAAAACGCCTAATACCTGGTATAGGGATCCCACTTTATTTGCCGTCGCAAAACAAACTGATACTTTTTCTACCTTAATATCCGGACTGTGATAGGTTTGCAGAATAAGAAAACGGGTATGGTTTTTCTTATTGGTTTCAATACTTTCCTGAAGAACTTCCAGGTCATACAAGTCAGCAGCTCTCAGGCTGGCAATGGCTCCTATACCATTAAGTTGATTATCGTGGATTTCTTTTGCACTCAACGCAGTATCGGCTGTTTCAACCAGTTTGATATGGGGATAGTCACTAAAGAACTTTCTGGACTGGGCAATGGCCATTGGATGGGAGCGTACTTCTTTCAAATCTTCGATCTGCTGGCCGGGTAGGGCCATGAGATTTTGTTTGATTCGAAGGTAAACTTCGCCGGTTACCGTTAAAGCGGAGTTGTTGAGTAATTCATAATTGAATACAAGGCTGCCGCCTAAGGTGTTTTCAATAGCCATGATGCCTACGTCTGCTTCTTGCTGAGCCAAAACCTGATCGACCAGATCGGTAAAAGTTTGGGACGGCACAATTTCCACGGGCAGATCTTCAAAAAATAGCCGGGCTGCGAGATCATGGAAAGCTCCTTCAACTCCTTGAATGGCGACTCTGAGAGGTTGATCTCCTCGTAGCAATTGCTGTGGTGTCAAATTATTTTCGGTTGCGTTCATTATGATTTGGTGTATAAGTGGTAAATAAAAACAAAAAAGCCCCGGTCTACCGGGGCTTTTTTGTTGAATATGATATAACAACTAATCTGCCCCGTTTATGGAATTCCATAAAAGAAAAAAAAGAAAAATCGATATGGATTATTTTGGTTAGGCAGCATCCTGTATAAATTAAAAAAGCCCTGACCAGCAGGGCTACTTTGAATTTTTAACTTATTTTAAAAACCAGCAGCCCTTTTATGCACCTGCATAGAAGTAAAAGCTGAAAAAAAAGTAAAACTGGTTTCTAGACATCGTTAATCGTATTTACATCGCAAACGTAAAAATTTATTTTGAAGTAGCAAAAATAAAAGTTGTATTTCTGTTTTTAACAATAGGTTTATTGACTTTCATTCTTGCTACAAGGTATGTAAGACTGTAGATTCTAGCGTTTAGAATCTACAGTCTCCCTTACTTACATCTAAGGTCTAAAAAAGGCTGTGAGTAAAGCACCTCACAGCCGAAATTAGAGTAGTAGCTAGTTGTTAAAGTTCTAACTTTATCTAAAAAAAAATATAGAATACAGTGGCATTGATCCTTGGAGCTTAGCTGCAGCCCATTTCCTTTTTTGGTCTGATAACTACAGGAGAAATTTTCCGAAGCACAAACCAAATAGTCTTTGTTTATGATCTTTGGCAACAGTTAGAACCAAGAATGAAATCTTAATGATTATACTTGAAAAAAATAATGGATATGTGAAATACAGGCATTAGTGTTGTTCCTGAAGGAGGGTGTTACACTTGTTAAACAGATATGCGAAAAGGAAAGCACTGTGTTTTGTATATTACATTATTATTAGACGGATATTTTCAAAAAAGTTGCGTTTGCACGCAAAGTTTTTGAAATTTTGTTTTGCAGTGAGGCTTTTAGCTAAAGCATTTTAATGAAACCATTATGGTGCTGAGGTTTTCAGCACCATAATGGTTTTACAGAAATTAATAGCCGCTTCTCGACTTGAGTTGATAATCTTCCGGTGGATCCATTTCCACTTCATCGCTTGCTACTTTAAATTCTACCCTTCTATTGACAAAGCTACTGACGGTAGGAACTAAGGACTGACTTTGGCCTCCCCAGTGTAAGATCAACCTTCCCCGTCCGATTCCGTAATTGTTCACGAGGTGGTCGATCACTTCGCGGGCACGATCATAAGAAAGAGCGTCATTATAGGCTTCAGATCCGGTCTCATCGGTGAACCCTTTAACAACCAATCTTAGTTTGGGATTACTTTTCATCATTTGGGCAATGCCGGATAAGGTGCCATAGTCAGAATATTTAATAGTGTATTGATCCGTTGAAAAATGGATCATCGGCAAAAACCATTCGGCGACCGAATTACCACCGGTAAGGCCAACGACTTCGAGTTCTTCTTTGACGATTTCGCGAACTCTATCTTCTGTAACACCACCACCCGCACCTTCGGGTAATTCTCTGTTTTCAACGATTCCCTGTGAGTTGACCACTTCCCCAGGGCGAGGGGGATTGTAAGGTTCAAGGTCTTTGTAATCCGGTACTCCGTCGCGATCACTATCCAGCGTGCGGCCTTTCGTATCAACGGGAACGTCAGCAGGTGTTTCCGGTTCCTGGTCCACCAGGTCTAAAACACCGTCACCATCAGTATCTACCAGATCCAGTTCCTGTTTTTTCTCCAAACCATCCATGCGTTGAACAATATTCCGTAATGGGTTAATCCAATACAGGGGCTCTGCTAATTTCTTGGTATCTCCTACATTAAAGTTAATGCCTACCCGTGTATAATTCATAAAATCACGGAATGGTGTTCGCACATTTCCTTGTTTTTCGTAACCGTCCAGAAAGTCAGCACGACGGCCAAATAGAGAAGAAGCCTGGTGCTCTACGCTGACATTAAACCTCGGGCTCAAACGAATGGCAATACCGGCGCCGACTGTGACGTGCGGGGAAATCTCTCTTGGATGAAGAGCATCCGGATTTCTTTCATCGTAATATCTAGTTTCAAAGTTGTTAACACCTCCGCCCGCTAAAACGTAGTAGTTAAAACGTCTGACATCCTTGTTAAATCTCACGGCATTTAAACTTAAGATCCCCAATAAAGAACCAGACATCCAATCGTTCGTATAAGAGCGATTATTCTTTTCATCCATGCCGGAAGCCTGGCCGTATATGAAATCTCCCCGAAAAGAGAAGATGTAATCGGCGGCTTTTCGGAAGTGAATACCACCGGCAAAATTCATATCGGGAGAAACGTCTCCTGAAACAAAAAGATAACCGGCATTCACCCCTATCTCAAACATATCTTTAGGAGTAGCTACACCAAAATTGGAAGGTTTATTATTTTGCTGTGGAGTAGCTTCAACTTTGGGTTGCTTGTTCTTTTTGGATTTTTTGGAATTTTTTTGTGCATCGACGTGACCTGCGAAAGCGAATAGAAGAATTAAAACAACTAGGGTGGTCCTTCTTTTCATAATGATAAGGTTTATATTAAATAAGTTCTTGGGAAATCAATTTTCAAGTTACTTAAAATCAGTTTTATTTTTGACAAAATGTTGTCCGCTGTATTTGCTTAATATTATGTCAGTATAATTCGGAGGATCCTATAGAATAGAACCTGGGTTACCAATATGCATTAATTGATCGCCTCCATTTGGTATCGGCAGATTATAGCTGTTTTAAAGCATTAATAATTTTTGTAATCCCAGAATAATTAGGTGGCTTTCGCCAGCGTAGAAGTTTGATTTGTTATTTAACCACAAAAATATTCTTTATTTTACTAACTACCAATTATATTGACAAGCATTGTGCTTTTTGAAGTTAGGGGGAGTGTAATGAATTGATAATTAGAGAGATTTAGTAATTGTGGTTTTATAAAATATCCATACGTTAAACTGTACTATATGTTTCGAAATTGGTTAAAGGCTAGCTCTTACCACGCCAATTTATCGGCCTTTCGTTCTGATCAACTAGGTCGTAACCTTCTTCATTTTCAAGATGTACAATCCTTAAAAGGCTGTAAAGTCGCTTTGATCGGTATGGGCCGAAATATGGACAGGATCAGGAAATATCTGTATGGGTTGTCATTTCCTTTTGAGTCCGCTTCGATAATGGATATGGGGAACCTGCGTAAGTCAGAGGTGGAGTTTGCAATACCCTTATTACGAGAACTGTTAGCAGGAAAGATTTTCCCCCTGGTTTTAAGCGAAGATCCGGCATTATCCACAGCGACTTATCATGCTTTTCGCAGTGAAAGGCCTTTAATCAGCTTAGCTTCCGTTGCCGAAAGGTTCTTTTTTGATGAAGCACACAAAATTGGTCCTTATTATTTCAACGACATCATCATGGCCGATGGTTTTGAATCGCAATTGTTTCATTTTGCAGCCATTGGTAGTCAGGCCCATTTTATTTCTCCTGATCAGCTGTCCTACGTACAGAAGAGAAACTTTGATCATCTGAGCCTGGGTAAGGCCAGAGCTAATTTGAAAGAAGTCGAACCTTACATCCGCGATGCAGATATCATTAACTTTCACCTTGATGTTCTCAAACAGAGTGAAGCGCCGGGGGTGATGGATTCTTCACCGGGTGGGTTTACGCACGAAGAAGCTTGCCAGATCATGCGGTATGCCGGTATGAGTGATAAACTAAGAACACTTGGAATTTATGGATATCACAGAGACAATGACATCAATGATTTTACCGCAAAAGTAACTGCACAGTTGGCCTGGTATTTTCTGGACGGCTTTTTCAACCGCAAAAAAGATTTTCCGGTATCAGTCGAAGACCTGGTCGAATACATCGTCGACTCCAAGAATCTGAATCATCAAATGGTGTTTTTTAAAAGTAATAAGAGCGGCAGATGGTGGATGCGGGTACCGGTAAAAGTAAAAGGAAAGTATGAAAGACACGGATTGATCCCTTGTTCTTACCTTGATTACGAAATGGCCTGCAAGGATGAATTTCCCGAGCGTCTGCTCAAAGCTTTTCAACGCTTTACTTGAAGACTGCAGTCGCCGGAGGCCACATAATGCACAGGGTGGCCTTAATTATATTGCTCCTTTTCATTGGGGAAATCTCCCGTTTTTACATCATCAATATAGCGCATAGTGGCATCCTTAATAGTTTCGTAAAGATCTAAATAGCGACGTAGGAACCTGGGGTGGAAATCTTTATTCAATCCAAGCATATCGTGAATGACCAGCACTTGGCCGTCGGCATGAGGGCCGCCCCCAATTCCGATAGTAGGTATTTCTAAAGAACGGGAAACTGTTTTGGTTAAATGAGAAGGGATTTTTTCAAGAACTATACTGAAGCAACCCAGGTCTTCGAGCAACTTTGCATCCGCAATGAGTTTCTCTGCTTCATCTTGTTCTTTAGCTCTTACGGTATAAGTGCCGAATTTATAGATGGATTGCGGCGTCAGTCCCAGATGGCCCATAACCGGTACGCCGGCACTTAGGATTCTTTTTACCGATTCTTCTACCTCAGCTCCGCCTTCGAGCTTTACCGCATGGGCCCCACTTTCTTTCATAATGCGGATAGCGGATTCTAAAGCCACCTTAGAATTTCCCTGATAAGATCCGAAAGGAAGGTCAACCACAACCAGCGCTCTTTTGACGGCCCGGATAACAGAGGCGGCATGGTAGATCATTTGGTCCAAAGTGATCGGCAGTGTTGTTTCGTGGCCTGCCATCACATTAGAGGCCGAATCGCCGACCAGAATGACATCAATGCCTGCTGCATCAACAATTCTGGCCATGGAATAATCATATGCGGTAAGCATACTGATCTTTTCTCCTTTTTCCTTCATGGCCCTCAGCACATGGGTGGTGATCCTTTTTACTTCCTTAGATACGGTCATGGCAATTGTAAATGGTGGTTAATAACGATTAAACAGCCGCTTAACAAAGCGAAAAGGTAAAGAAAAAAATCAATAAACTGTACCTGCCTTTTTGTCATTCATTTCCAAAATAGAAAATGATACCAGAAACTATTGTCAGGTGAAAATGATGAGATCGGCATTTTTGGCATGAAGCTTCGGTGATTCTTACCTTGGCACATCCCTTGCATAAATATATTCGTAAAATGAAAAATCTTAAATCAAAAGCATACAAAGCATGGGTAAAATAATTGGAATTGACTTAGGTACGACCAACTCCTGCGTAGCGGTAATGGAGGGGAATGAACCGGTGGTAATACCTAATGACGAAGGTAAGCGTACTACTCCTTCGGTGGTGGCATTCGTGGATAATGGAGACCGGAAAATCGGGGATCCCGCCAAGCGTCAAGCAATCACTAACCCGGAACGCACCATCAGTTCGATCAAGCGGTTCATGGGGCAGCGCTACAGAGAAGTTAGTGAAGAAGCTTCGAGAGTTTCTTACAAAGTGGTCAAGGGAGATAATGATACCGTTAGAGTAGATATTGATGGTAGAAAATATACAGCCCAGGAGATATCTGCCATGATCTTACAAAAAATGAAAAAAGTCGCAGAAGACTTTTTGGGATCAGAGGTAACGGAAGCCGTTGTGACGGTACCTGCATATTTCAACGATTCTCAGCGCCAGGCTACTAAAGAAGCAGGGGAAATTGCGGGATTGAAAATCCGCCGGATCATTAACGAACCGACGGCAGCAGCCTTGGCATATGGGTTGGACAAAAAAAATAAAGATGTTACCATTGCCGTATTTGACCTTGGTGGTGGTACTTTTGATATATCGATCCTCGAACTTGGTGAAGGAGTATTTGAAGTAAAATCAACGAATGGTGATACTCACTTAGGAGGGGATGACTTTGATCGTGTTGTCATTGATTGGTTGGCCGATTCATTTAAGGGTCAGGAAGGAATCGATTTGCGCAAAGATCCCATGGCTTTACAAAGGCTAAAAGAAGCTGCTGAAAAAGCCAAGATCGAATTGTCATCGACAACTGAAACCGAAATTAACCTGCCCTACATTACCGCTGTTGACGGCGTTCCTAAGCACCTGGTTTTAAAATTATCCCGCTCGAAATTTGAGCAATTGGCTGATGCCTTGGTAACCAGAACACTGGAACCCTGCCGTAAAGCTCTGGAAGACGCAAAACTTTCTAAGAGTGACATCGATGAGGTTATTCTGGTAGGTGGGTCTACCAGGATTCCTAGAATTCAACAGGCCGTTGAAGAGTTCTTTGGCAAGAAACCTAACAAAGGGGTAAACCCCGACGAGGTGGTTGCGATCGGTGCCGCTATTCAAGGTGGTGTTCTTAGTGGTGATGTTCAGGATGTATTATTGTTGGATGTAACGCCGTTATCGCTGGGAATTGAAACAATGGGTGGTGTTTACGATGTGGTGATCGAATCCAACTCTACTATTCCTACCAAAAAGTCAAAAACTTATTCAACGGCAGCGGATAATCAGCCCTCCGTTGAAATTCATATCCTGCAGGGAGAACGGCCAATGGCTAAAGATAACCGTACTGTAGGCCGGTTCATTCTCGACGGTATTCCGCCGGCACCTAGGGGAATGCCCCAAATTGAAGTGACTTTCGATATTGATGCTAACGGTATTTTGAATGTTTCCGCTAAAGATAAAGGCACTGGTAAGGAGCAAAATATCCGTATTGAAGCTTCTACCGGGCTTTCCAAAGAAGAAATAGAAAGAATGAAGGCGGAAGCGGAAGCTAATGCTGATGCGGATAAGGAAGCAAGAGAAAGGGTGGACAAACTCAATGCTGCTGATTCACTGATCTTCCAGACTGAAAAGCAGATGAATGAATACGGGGATAAAATTCCCGCTGATAAGAAATCGGCTATCGACACTACTCTCAACGAATTGAAAGAAGCGCATAAGTCGGAAGATCTGGATAAAATCGAAAGCGCTACTGAGGCATTGAACCAAGCTTGGCAAGCTGCTAGTCAGGACCTTTACCAGGCTGCCCAGCAAGCGGAAGGAGGCCAGACGGGCGAACCAACTGATGGTAGCACCGAGGGTTCTGGTAAAAGCGGCGGCGCAGATGATGTGACTGATGTAGAATACGAAGAAGTCGATAACGACGATAAGAAGTAACTATAATGATCCATCCTCCAGTAGTTTTTTGACCTTTAAAAGGGCAATAACAGAAAGGGAGTCCGTGATCTCATTACGAAATACCATTTCAAGCGCTTCTTGAAATGGTATTTTTTTTACTATAAGCTGTTCCGTTTCTTCCGGAGCTGCTGTTCCAAAAGTTAATTCTTTAGCTACAAAAATCTTGGCCGTTTCATCAGTAACAGAGTTGGAAGTGTGGTAATTCCCGATTGCTATCCACTTCTTTGCGCTGATTCCGGTTTCTTCCAGGAGTTCGCGTTGCGCGGCAATAAGTGGCGGAGTATTTAACGGACAACCGCCTTCGGGAATTTCCCAAGAATATTTATCAATGGTATAACGATATTGCCCTACCATCCAGGTATGGTTGGTTTCATCCAATGGGACAACCCCGATGGCCAGATTTTTGAAATGAACGACGCCGTAAATACCCGGATTTCCCGAAGGATTGATTACATCACGGTGAGTGAGTTGAATCCATGGGTTTTCGTATACTTTTTTTACGTCCAACGTTTTCCAGGGATTAGAAAAATCATGATCAAGCATAGTTTACGTTTCTCTTTTAGTTAAGCCTCAGAACAAATGTTCATAAAAAGTTATGCTGCAAAATTAAAAAGCTGCGGGTTGCAAATTCAAAACTTGCAACCCGCAATTTAGAACATTTAACCACATCGCCGGAAAACAATACAATAAAAGAAAGTGTTTTTAGGTGGTGTTATATGAACATCGTGTTATTGATTAGCTGCTTGTATTCTTCTCAGGAATAAATTGGCTCTTCCGGTCTCAACGGCCTGAATCTCGTACGTTTCGCCATCGTCCATCTTCATGATCAGATCTTTTGCTTTTAGTTTTTCCAATTCTTCCATAAACCGGACATTATTGGAAACTAAGCTCAGGATTCCTTGCTTAAACCCAAAATAGTAATACAATTCATTGGGTGATTTGATGTAAACATACAGCCGGTCATCGCCGGTAGTAGGCATTTTACATTCAATGTAACAAGTAACCATCTTACCGATTGATTCGCCATTAATACTAATAATACCGCTTTTATTACTGGTCGTAAGGAACGATTGATATTCCGGATCCCATTTCAGTTTTAATTTACTGAATAAGAAGGTGAAGGGGTTATACTTTTTGGGAATATCGAGAAAACCGCTATTGATCGCAGCCACCGCCTCCGTCATGTCTTTATTATTTGGAAAAAGTTCGGCAATGGCCTTTTTATAGAAGTTCATATCAGTCAAATAGACAATATTTTGCCCTTCGAAGCCCGAGGATTTAAAGTCGTTGGTCATTACTTTTAGCAGTGGCTCGGGGATGATCAGGTTGATTCCCGTCATTAATTCAGCCGTTGTTGGTGGCCCCACAAACGCGGGTTGAAATACATCCACAGAATCTTCTTCCAGCAATAAAATATTATCGTCAACCTGTTCTTCTTCTTCCGTGGGCGGAGGAAAAGCCGATTGGGCAATTCCCGCTGCCTTTACATTGATGTATTTCAGGCCGGAACCAATATTGAATTTTCCTTCCGCTTCGACATTACCCGATTGGTTGTTGAAAACAAATTTATTGCCTACTAACTCCTCTTGAATGACTTTTGAAGAATCACCAAAAATGAACTCATCATTATTTTCGTCGTATTTGAAAACGCCTTTTGCGGGGAAAATATCCCGGTCTTTCCGGTACTTCAAGGGCATCATTACGCTTGGATAGACCAGCGCAGATTCTTTACTAAGGAAAAGGCCTGTTTTTATAGGTTCTCCCTCATAACTATTAGGGACATCATATCCAATGGCTAAATCTTTTTTATCCCCTTCACTGTGTACGGAGAACCAATATGTTCTGGGCAACTTATCGGCGTTTAGCCGGGCAAAACCATCGAATTTCAAGTTTTTAGATTGCGCATTTAGCGTAATTGTTCCTTGAAAAGTAGTTTTATGATCGATATAAAAACTGTCATTAGGGGTAACTTCGCCCGTAGCTCTTGTGATGGCTAATTTATCCCTGTAAGCCCCTTTACCTACTGGCTGACCGGAAATGTCAGAAAGCTTAATTTCCTGTTGCTTGTCATTGATGTTATATTCGTAAAAACCATTGGCCTTGTAATGTCTTCTACCCAGAATGTTGACCGTGGCGCGATTGATCACGTGGTAGCGGTTTAGAGTGTCCGCGATAATTTGGGCATTTTCCATGGTTTTCATATTACCGCCCGGTTGCACTTCCACAAACCCGCTATCGGGAATAATAAAGGCATCAGCGGCTACTACGTGGGGTACGCCATCAACTTTTAGCTGCCCGGTATTGATGGCATAAGTGGCTGTTTTTCCTTCAAACCTCAGGGAATCCTGATCTGGATGAGTGGAGAGAAAACCTCCAAATTCATTTTTTTCATCCTTAAATGAAATGGTTTCTTCCTTCATATCCCAGTCGAACTCATCCATGGTCGTTTCATATTTGTTGTAGGGCAACTGAGTTAGTCCTTGATCATCATTGGATTCAAAAAAACCGACTTCTTCATCAAAATCAATGGTTGCGCTCACGTTGAAAGTTCTCAATGCAAGATCATCGGTGTTGAATGCTTTAATGCTAACATCAGAGGTGTCAGCGTCAACAGAAAATGCACCGAAGGAAATCATTTTGGAGGATAGGCTCGCCTTGTCCCAGTCCAGCTTACCGTCAGCCTTAAGACCACCAGGGGTTAAGATCAGCGTACCATCGAGCGTATGGTTCTTTTTCTGGAAAAGCTCAAAGGGAGCAACGTCAGAACGGACGTACATACTGTCTTTATAAGGTTTCCAGTTAATATTCACATCCACACCGTGTACTTTGGGAACCTGTACATCGCTGTCGCGTACTTCCTCCAGATCGAATAATTCCGCACTAGCGGTTAATTCCTTAGGTTTGAATACAATGTTCTCCGAGTTAACGGATGCGCCTAAATATTGTAGGTTGCCTCGTCCTTGTAAGCCTTGATTACTTAAGGCTATTTGTCCTTTATAACTTCCTTTTCCCCGGTAGTTCGGGTATACCTCATCGAGGTTGTTCGTAACGAAGCCTAAGGACTTGTCGTGGTCTTGCAATTTTAAAGTTTCTTCGAAATCGGGGAAAATGCCCGCAGAACGAAAAGTGCCTTGGAACTGAATGTCTTTCGGGCCATAAGCGTCGAGGTGATTAAAGCTGAATGGTTCAAGCTCAAAGTAGAAGGAGTCACGTTGATAAACTCCGCTAAACGTACTATCTGAGTCGTAATAAACAAAAGAATTACTTTTACTTTGGAAAGAGGGGAACATGGGAATGTTATCTTTGCCGGATTTATTGGCAGGTGCATCTGTAAGCAATACGCCGGTAAGGTTTTCAACTCTGGAACCAATGGAGCGGGCAATGGGACGGTTATTCTTATCTAGTTCATTGGTAGGAACAAATAAGTCGAAATACCGGACAGAATCCATATTAACCTGGAACTTATCGTAATCAAAGTGGTAATCCTTTCCGGTAAGGGTAGAAAAGCCCACAAAAAGGACACCGTCAAAATCCATGTTCCTATTGTCCTTGAGGATCAGCTTAGAAGAGTCCGGAACCACTCCCACTTTTTGGCGTGGGCTAAATTCAAGGCTTTTTACACCCAGAATGCTGATGTTCTGAGTATTCAGATCCAGTACCGCATTGACGTTCTCGGTATTGGATCGTATTTTGAGTAAGTCATAGTCTACTTTCGCCTGGCTGGCATCGGCGTAGTGAAATATTTTATCCTTGATCTCAATGATCTGCTCGTCACGGTCATAATTGATAAAGCCTTTGGAGGTTAAATCATATATCAGGCTTTGAATATTATCTACCGTAAAATTAGAGTTGATCCGCTTGGCAATTAAATTGGCATCCAGATAATTGGTGCCTTCTTTTTCAGCGGTGATCTTCATCAGGGCAATAGGATTGATCGTAGCGATATTTTGAACTCTCCGGTAGTCGCTTTCTTCATAAAATTTCAAGGATTCAAAGAATACGTCCGTATTCTTAGCTATGCTGATCGATTTTCTTCCGATGATGATCGAGTCACTTTCAATTTTGGCATTAATTTGTTCCGCTTCAATGTTTACCTTGTGCAGAGAACTGTAGAATGGGTTGCGGTCACTACCGCGGTTACCACGAGCTAATTGTAGAGCAGAGTTCTCGAACTCGTACCTGATATTTACAGAAGGGTGGTAGATGGAATCCTGCCCGAAATACAATACGGATTTTACTTGTTCTCCAACGATCCTTTTCTGTCTTCTGATCGTAAAGGATTCGGCTTCGCCTTTGAAGGCCATGTCGCCATTTTCCGTGAAAATGGAAATTTGGGCGCCGTTATCTTTATTACCATATCCGTAGACCAGTGATCCTTGCAGCCTAAACCCGCCAACGTATTTCACTCTTTTCCCAAAATTATCTATTTCCAGTTTATTACTGTACGATTCAAATCGAGGATAAGTACCCCGTACAGTCGATAATTTATCAGCGAACCTTCCTTCAATTCCATTATTTCCGAAGTATAACGGGAAGTACAGTTTTACATTTTCCGCTTCATAAAGGCTTCGCTTAACGTCCAGTTCATAATCTGCGAGTATGGCATATGCATCAATATTATCTTCCTGAAATCTTTCCCAGGTAACTTTACCGCCGGAGCCTTTCCAGATTTTATCAACGGGGAGAAAAGTTCCGCTCGTTTGATAAATGAAAATGGTGTCTTTTTTGTTGGCTGCCATTAAGTCGATCTTTTCGAACAAAAGCTGCGGTTCGTTTTCCTGGAAAGTGATTTTATAATCGTCGGCGATCGTTAGCCAATTGGTAGAACCTTCCGAATAATTAAGGGTTTTGTGCTCGAAAAAATCAATAGTGAACCGGATGAATTCTTGGAAGCGCCGATGCTTGCGTTCCGCTGATTTGGTAAGAATGGAGTATAAGGTTTCGTGCCATTCTGCGAATTTTTCACTGGCGTGGGCCTCTTTTTTTATGATGGTTAAACCTCTAAGGTATTCGGCAAAATAGGGTGTGACGGCCATCCTTTGACTTAGCATCAGATTACAAGTCTCAATGATCAAACTCGTCTCTTCTTCATTGAAGACGCCGCCTTTGTATACCTGGTTGAATTCACCAACAATTTGTTCTAAAGATTTGCGCTTGCTCGAAGTCAAAAATTTATTCAACTCAGAGATAAACTCTGCTTGATCTTCAGAGAATTTTTCAATTCTTTGCGCTGAAGCACTCCAAAAACTGCATAAGAACACGAATAATAAGACAAACTGTTTCATTGTATAATTTAATTTCAAGATATTTCTAAGTTTTCATGGTCCCTCGTAGAAAGACACCCTTTACTAATAACTATAAAAAGATTAGAAGTAGTGCGCGTTAACCATAGAATAGCTGCCATTCCAGAAAAAATCAATGAAGCAAATATAGCTTGGAAATCGATTGCTTCTTTCCTATGCAGTGTAGTTTCCTTTAAGCGTGAGTCTCTTATTGATGGTTGTATCTCAGATCTTATAATATATTACGTGTTTGTAATTAAAAGGTTTATATAGAAAATAACTAGACTTTTGACGCTAGACTCTAGAAGTTAGACAAAAAATTCTAACTAAT
>CAZHNG010000024.1:0-463 GCA_964533785.1 uncultured Saprospiraceae bacterium
CCCCAAGTTTTGTTCTTTTCCAACTACTCTTCGTTGTAGAACCGCTCATTTAGCTAAGGCTAAAGTCGCGAACCAAGCTCAGGAAGGGGCTCCCTCCCCATTCCTTCGCAGATTAGTTGAAAAATAACTTCAACTTAAGTATCAATGACTTTATCCCCAAAGCACTAGATTTTACAATCGTTGCCTATTGGCAACAGCTATTCATTGCGCTGATCCGGATAGACATTATCTACAGTGATCAGAACCTGAACTTTTTTGATCTCTTTTGATCATTTTTAACTGAATAACATTTGCTTATAATCAGCCTGGGCTATTATTATACCGCGTTTTTAATGGGTTTAAAAACGCCTGAAATACTATTGTTAACTCATGAAACACTATTTAATTATGCACGATTTTGTAGATGTAAATTTCTAAGTAAGATCCTTAAAAGATTACCGGACGCGCAACGGCTAAGTGCTAT
>CAZHNG010000024.1:473-32714 GCA_964533785.1 uncultured Saprospiraceae bacterium
GATAAGAGAGTCCCTACTCTATAGGCCTTAGCTATGCGCGCCCCCCAACTACTTTCTTTGTTCAACAGACCGTTTTATGGGCATAGATGATCGTAATACTGATAACAAAGTAATTACATACTCCCACTATGTCAAATTAAAACAAAAACGAACTCCCGAAGCAACGAATTAAGCTACAGCGTATGACTATGCCAGCAAATATCTTTCTACCAAAACCAACTTCATTGCTTCGAGTAAAATTGATGACCGTGGTATAACAATCACTTTACGTAAATGCAATTTATCTGATAACGCTTTTTTGTAAGGTCAGACAACGGCCTTACACCCAATCTATCTATTTCAAATTTGACTATTTCATTCATTATTAAAAACTTATTAAAATGGCTCGTAAGAAAAAATCCCTTGAAAGTACGCTTTTAGTTTTGTTATTCGTTTTTGGTTCTATTGGTGCTTATATGGTTTTTGCCAATTCATCAAAACCTGCCAAAACTTCAACCATTAACCAGGCAAAACTTCAGATTGATCAAAAAGACTTTTCCAAGTACACTACTGCTAAACCAAGCTTGATCGGCGAGGAAAAGTAATTCATTCACTTAAAAAAATTAGGTTAAACAATAATTATAGCCAGGACAAGGCCAAGAAGGAGCAAATGGCCTTGTCCCAGGCTCTTCACATGAAACAAATTTCACATCAAAAAATAAAAGATTGATTCAATAGTGTAAATAGGAAGCTTTTCGTAATGATGTATCAAAGTCAAAACTTTGGTACATCTTTTTTTGTACTAAATCGTGCTTATGGGTATGGAATTTGGTAAAAATTTCCCAATTAAAAATTAAAAAGCATTAATTTAATGGTATGAAAAAATTAAGAAGCATTCTTGAGAAGTCCGCATTTGGTGTTTGTTCTTATATCGGCAGGAAGATCGGCATCGCTTCTTCGCGGGTGCGTTTGTATTTTATATACATCAGTTTTGTGGCGCTCGGCTCGCCCGTTATCCTTTATTTATTCTTAGCTTTTTGGCTCAATATTAAACGATACATCAAACAGAATAAGGATATGCTTTGGCAGTGAACAATGAGCAATGGGCAATTAACAATGAGCAATGGGCAATGGGCAATGAACAATTAACAATGAACAATGAGCAATGGGCAATGAACAATGAGCAGTGAGCAGAACAATGGGTATCATTCCCGCTGGAAAGCATACTGAATAATATTCGCTCCCATCCGTAGAGCGGCGGTTCTGACTTCTTCAGGATCGTTGTGGACATCCTGGTCTTCCCAACCATCTCCTAAATCGGATTCAAAGGTATAAAAGCAAACCACTCTTCCCTGCCATAGCAGGCCATATCCAAGGGGCGGATTCCCGTCGTGTTCGTGTATTTTGGGCAAACCGGATCTAAACTCAAATTTTTGGTGGTAGATCTCATGCTCGAAAGGCAATTCTACGAATTCCAATTCCGGGAACACTTTTTTCATAGCTACCCGCACATAGGGATCCATGCCATAGTTATCATCGATGTGCAAAAAACCACCGGCGATCAAGTAGTTGCGTAAATTCTCTGCTTCTGCGTCCGTAAAGACCACATTGCCATGGCCTGTCATGTGAACGAACGGGTAATTAAATAATTCAGCACTACCTACCTCCACAACGCCATAATCCGTATCGAAATTGGTTTTCAATTCCCGGTTGCAAAATTTGGCCAAATTGACCAACGAAGTCGGGTTGGCGTACCAATCTCCACCGCCTTTGTATTTGAGTAAGGCCAGACGAATCGTATTATCAGAAGTAAAAGACCAACTGATCAAAGCCACTAATAAAAATCCTCAAACTGAAATTCTCATCACATTCTTTTTAAAAATTCAAACCTTCCTTTTTTAATAACAAATATTTCTTTTCCAATACGGATTTCTTCTCCTTCGTTTAGTTTCACCAATTCCGTAAGATCTTGCTCGATCGTATGAACGGAGCCCCCGGTTTTAAGGGCAAGATTTAGATAATTGGGATTTACTCCGTTATGGGTGCCGCAAAGTACAATTCTAATGGGCTTGGTTACTTTTGACAGCAATGCCATGTCCCTGGGAGTAGCCCAATTGTCCGCAATCATTACAACATCTTCACAATCCGGGCAATTTTCAATACCATGTAAAATGGCTTCAATATTATTTTCCGGCAAATCACCTCCAAAACCATTGGAAACCGTTTCCTGAGCTAATTGCGCTACTTCCCGGAAAGTTTTTGCATCTTTTGCATAGATCCCACCGGTTTTGCCAATTTCCTTGTCTTCGTTCATCATTTCATTGCCGTCATTGAAAAAGACAAAATATTCAACGAGTCCTTTGTTTTCATTGAGCTTAAACCAAAGTAGGAGTTGAGCGGTGTAAGGTGCCATACTGCCCGTCAAGTCGGTTACCACCAGCATTTTTTGCCAATCCCGATTACGGGCGATCACCTTCAAAAAGGTAGAATCTCCGCTTGCTATTGAATACAAGTCTGATTCATTCAAAAAGTTGGGTAAATCGCTGTTTGGTTTATAAGAAACAGGTTCTTCTGCCGGAGGTTTTAAAGAGATCACAAAACCGTGAAATAAAGATCGGGCTTCCGCTAGATTCTTCACTTCGGATTGCATTATCAACGACCATTTCTCCGGTTCTATTTCACGCGCAGCCGGCAATCTGTCGAAAAGGTCTTGCAACCGTCTTAAGTTCAACTTTCGCTGACTTTGTTCTATGCCGGTCGGATAATTTGAATAGACCAATTGAATGGTTTCAACACGGTCAGCGCTTAGATCCAGATTCTCGGGAATATCTACCAGGCGGTCAGTTCCGTAGGCGTAGGCTAAGTAGACTTCTTCTTCATTGGCTTCCGCCGGATCGAAGGCTGTAAAGACCGTATCCACATTCATAGTTTGTAATAGCTCCAAAGCGTTCATTTGCTGGGCATTACTCAATACAGGAACTAATAAGGGTATTAGCCAAAGAATTTGTCTCATAAATGGATGGCTTTAGTAGGTAAGTAATGTATTATACACAGTTTCTTTGGCAAAGGTATTGTATTTATGCATGGAATCAAGGGAAGATGGGCTTGAAAATTAAGGAACCAGGTAAGGCAAAGGTCAGATTTAATGGAAGATGATTCCAAAAAGGAAGGAGTGAAACACCAGATTAAAAATTCTAAAGACAATTAGAAATAGCTGAGTGTATTTAATCTGGCGTCACTTAATTTTTCTAGACTACTTAATTGTTCTCCGGCCTTAAACCGCGAACGACCTTTCCGGTTTGCCACATTTCCGACTGGTGTAGTTCATCCAGTTCTTTCGACAGCTTTTCCCGGTAATCCGGCCGGCTGTTAGAATCGATGGAGACCTGTGCTTCTTCACCTTTAGCCACCCGGTCATAAAGTTCTTCAAAAACGGGAGCGACGGCATCTCTAAATTTATCTTTCCAATCCAGAGCGCCGCGTTGGGCGGTTGTAGAACAATTTGCGTACATCCAGTCCATTCCGTTCTCTGCTACTAAGGGCATCAGGCTTTGTGTTAATTCTTCCACCGTTTCGTTGAAAGCTTCGCTTGGAGAATGGCCGTGTTTACGGAGTACATTGTACTGCGCCTCGAAAATACCTTGAATAGCCCCCATTAAAGTTCCCCGCTCTCCTGTAAGATCACTGAATACTTCTTTTTGAAAAGTAGTTTCGAATAAATAGCCCGAACCTACCCCTATTCCAAGTGAGACCGCCCTTTCAAAAGCTCTGCCGGTAGCATCCTGGTGTATAGCGTAACTCGAATTCAATCCGCGTCCTTCCAGGAACAGCCGACGTAAACTGGTACCCGATCCTTTTGGCGCGACCAAAATAACATCCACATCTGGAGGCGGAATAATACCGGTACGATCACTATAAGTAATCCCAAAACCATGGGAAAAGTAAAGTGCTTTGCCTGGTGCCAGGCGTTCTTTGATAACCGGCCAGACTGCAATTTGCCCTGCATCCGACAAAAGGAACTGGATAATGGTAGCTCGTTCCGCAGCCTCTTCGATACTGAAGAGGGTTTCTCCGGGCACCCATCCATCATCAACAGCTTTATCCCATGATTTCGAAGGCCGGCGCTGGCCGACAATGACGTTAAAACCATTATCTCTCAGATTGAGGGATTGCCCCGGACCTTGAACACCATACCCTATGATCGCTATAGTTTCATCCTTTAAAATTTCTCTTGCTTTTTCAAGAGGATACTCTTCTCTGGTAACGACGTTTTCTACAACACCGCCGAAATTTAATTTTGCCATATTTTGTTTGCTTGATGTAATTATTAGTAAGACTTAATTAAGACTGCAGATGCTAGTGCCTCGGGAACTAAGTGTAATCTAATTGACATTCCCTTCACTAAATTCTTTCCTGAGCCCGTTCCGCTAAATCGGGATTGACTTTTAATTCGTCGATAAATCGCAAATAATTATTCAACTGCTCCATTGGTTTGACGATGGCTACTCTGCCTGACCTTACAAAACCATATATCCCGAGTTCTTCCAATTCTTTGAGTAGGGCTTCTGTTTCATGCTGGTGCCCGGTTTTTTCAATGACTACGTAATCGCGTTCTATCTCCAGGATCTTGGCATTGTGGGCACGAACGAGTTGCTCCCCTTTGAGGCCGTCGGTAAATACGTGTAAGGGTACTTTATATAAAGCGATCTCCTGATAAATAATTTCGTCGTTCTGATAATAGAAGGCCCGCAAAACATCGACCTGCTTCTGGATCTGTGCGACCAGTTTTTTTACCGTTGGTTCATCAACCAATACTACAATGGTAAACCGGTAAATATCAGGAATGGAAGATTTAGAAACGGTTAAACTTTCAATGCTGATATGCCTGCGGTTAAAAGTGGAAACCACTCTGGTCAGCATTCCGGTCTGATTTTCCGTAAACACAGAAATCGTGAATTCATTAATATTTTGATCCATCACAGCAGCGTTATCTTGAATTAATTTATTCTAATACGATCTCTCCTACCCCCGCTCCGGAAGGCACCATGGGAAATACATTTTCTTCTTTTTCTACCGTCACATGTAATAAAAAGGGGCCTTGATGATCGAGCATCTCTTTTACCGAATCCTTCAGTTGTGATACATGATCTATTCTTTTTCCGGGAACGCCAAAACCTTCCGCAATTTTGACAAAATCAGGGTTTTTCAACTCCACGGCCGAATAACGGCGGTCAAAGAACAACTGTTGCCATTGCCTGACCATCCCCAGGTAGTTATTATCCAACAGGACTATTTTTACCCCGACATCCATCTGAGCGCATAAACCCAGTTCCTGAATAGTCATTTGGAATCCGCCATCGCCGATAAAGGCGACGACTTCCCGTTCGGGACTAGCCCATTTGGCACCGAATGCTGCAGGAAGGCCGTAGCCCATCGTGCCGGCGCCACCGGAAGACACCCATTGATTAGTATCCCGGTAACAGTAATAGCGTGCCGCCATCATTTGGTGTTGCCCAACATCCGTAGCGACTACGGCCATCCCATTGGTTTGATCAGAAATTTCTTTGACGACCATTCCCATTTTCAGTTCTCCGTTCTTTCCGGGAGTCATGTCTTTCACCACGACTTTTTCCTGTTCGATCGCATCGCAATCTCTGAAGGACTGCAGCCATTCCGGATAGGATTTCTCCTTTACCAGTGGGTAGAGTGCTTCCAGGGTTTTTCTAGCATCCGCAATGATGGGTACGTGAGCAAAAACATTCTTATTAATTTCGGAAGGATCTATTTCAATATGAATGACGGTCGCTTGTTTCGCATATTTTTCCAGATTTCCGGTGACCCGGTCATCGAACCGCATACCGATTGCAATCAATACATCGCATTTATTTTGGTTGATATTGGCACCATAATTTCCGTGCATTCCCAGCATGCCAACGTGTAAAGGATGATCGGAAGGAATAGAAGAAAGCCCATGAATGGTTGAGCCTACCGGAATGCCCGTTTTTTCTACAAAGGATTTGAAAATCTCCTGACCGTGGGATATTTGGATACCGTGTCCTGCCAGGATCATGGGTCTGCGAGCATTATTGATGATGCCCGCCGCCCGCTTTACTGCAGCAGGGTTAGGCTTTGAGGGCAGGTAATAACTTCTGATAAAAGGCCTGGGCTCATAGTGAAATTTCATTTTCTCGATCTGCGCATCTTTTGTTATATCGATCACTACTGGTCCGGGTCTTCCCGAGTTTGCGATGTAGAATGCCTTGGCAAAAACGGCCGGAATTTCACTGGCTTTAGTTATCTGATGATTCCATTTGGTAACGGGCATCGTACAGTTTACAACATCCGTTTCCTGAAATGCATCCGTGCCCAGCAAATGGCTAAATACCTGTCCCGTAATACAAACCAAAGGGGTAGAATCCAGCATCGCATCTCCCAGCCCGGTTATCAAATTTGTCGCTCCCGGGCCCGATGTTGCCATACACACTCCCGTTTCCCGCGTCACGCGCGCAAATCCCTCCGCTGCATGGATCGCTCCTTGTTCGTGCCTCGGAAGAACGTGCCGTAAACGATCTTGATATCTATAAAGGGCATCATAAACCGGCATAATCGCTCCGCCCGGATATCCGAAAATGGTACCCACATTTTCTTCAATCAAACATTTTAACACTGCTTCTGCTCCGGAGATTTCCTCCGTTTGATTTTTTGCTACCATACTGCTTGCAAGTCTTTCTGGCTCCTCGTAGGAAAAGGTATCCTTCATGGCCCGTAATTTTTTTAATTAAGACAACAGATTTTAGATGCTACACTAAGGGCAAGGGAAATAGGGCATGGAGTGTGGATTTTTGCTAAAATATTGCATTTTTCTAAAGTATTCGAAAATCAATCCGTAACGCAACCTTCACTGGCTGTAGCAACGGATCTGGCGTATTTTAACAATATTCCGCTTTGTGCGTCAAAAGGACTGGATTGCCAATGCTCCCGGCGGCGCGATAATTCCTCTTCACTTAAATTGACTTCAATGAGATTGTTTACTGCATCGATAGTAATCTCATCTCCGTCTTCCAAAAGAGCGATATTTCCCCCTACTTGAGCTTCGGGTGTGATATGGCCTACCACGAATCCGTGGGTACCACCGGAAAATCTTCCGTCGGTAATAAGAGCCACTTCATCGCCCAGCCCTTCTCCCATAATAGCGGAAGTAGGTTTCAACATTTCCGGCATTCCCGGTCCTCCCTTCGGGCCACAGTACCTGATCACCACTACATCACCGGGGTGGATCTTTTTATCGGTTATCGCATCGTTGGCAGCCGCTTCACTGTCGAAGACCTTGGCTTTACCCTGGAATAGCTCTCCCTCTTTCCCGGTAATTTTGGCCACCGCTCCTTCTTCGGCAAGATTACCATAAAGGATCTGTAAATGTCCCGTAGTTTTAATTGGGTTTGAGAACGGACGGATAATCTGCTGTCCTTCACTGAGTGGTGGTAATTCTTCCAGATTTTCAGCAATGGTCTTGCCCGTAACCGTCAAACAATCTCCCTGTATATAACCGTTCTCCAACAGGAGTTTCATCACAGCGGGTATTCCACCTACATTATAGAGGTCCTCCATGACGTATTTACCGCTTGGTTTTAGGTCAGCCAGGAAAGGGGTTTGATCACTTATACGTTGAAAATCGTCCAAAGATATATCGACCTTTGCAGCTTTAGCCATAGCAATCAAATGCAAGACCGCGTTGGTTGATCCTCCCAGGGCGATGACCAGGGTAATCGCATTTTCAAATGCCGCTTTGGTTAGAATATCGGAAGGCTTTATATCCTGTTCCATCAAATGTCTCAGGTATTTGCCAACTCTTTGGCAATCTTCAATTTTAGTTTCGCTGTTGGCCGGATAAGAAGAGTTGAACGGCAGACTCATCCCCATTGCTTCAATAGCGGAAGCCATCGTGTTGGCGGTATACATTCCGCCACAAGCACCAGCCCCTGGGCAAGCATTCTGAATAACGGCACGGTAATCTTCTTCCTCAATTTTTCCAGCTATTTTCTTACCGTAAGCTTCAAATGCAGAAACAATGTCTAACTTCTGGTCTTTATGACAACCGGGACTTATGGTTCCTCCATAAACCAGAATAGAAGGGCGGTTCAAACGCGCCAGAGCGATCATAGCACCCGGCATATTTTTATCACAACCCACTACCGGAACCACTGCATCGTACCATTGTGCACTGACAACCGTTTCGATAGAATCTGCAATAATATCCCGGGAAGGAAGAGAGTATCGCATGCCGTCTGTTCCCATTGATATACCATCGCTGACACCAATCGTATGAAAAATTAACCCGACAAGGTCAGCATCCTTCACCCCATTCTTGACATTTAAGGCCAACCCATTCAGGTGCATATTGCAGGTATTTCCTTCCCAACCGGTGCTTACGATCCCCACCTGCCCTTTGTGCATATCCTCTTCAGTCAAGCCGGCACCAAATAACATTGCCTGGGAAGCCGGTTGGCTTACATCTTGTGTGATTCGAGCGCTGTATTTATTGAGTGGATTCATATAGATGTATTGAGACCTTCGAGGTCAGTTACCCCGAAGGTCTGCTACAAAATTTTTATTTAAGGCTTAAACTCAAAAGTAGGCTGATTGTTAGGCTCTCACCAACGAAAATTAGGTGATCTTACGAGCCGAGTAAGACCTTTTTAACACCATAAATACTGATTATCAATAAACTACACTTTTAAAACTTACGAATTCCGCAGATTCTTTTTTATTGCTCATCCAAGCGAAAACCTATCCTTATTCCCGCCTGAACCTGGGTTAGTGATGAATTATTTTCCGCTTCTTCGAATGCCCAGCTAATTTCCGGAAAATATCTTAATCCAACGATCGGGGTAAGGGTAAGCAGATCACTGATGCCAACATCAACACCTAATGCACCGCCAATACTGAAGTTCCAGTTTTCATCATTATCGGCAAAATCTCCAATGGTGTATTCACTTCGATGGTGGGAAATACCCGGTGATATTCTCAGGAAAAATCCTTTTTTCAACAAGTCATTTTCTTTAGAAAAAGTTGGACAGTCGCAATCGTTGTTTAGATCGAATAAATAAAAATTGGTATTGAAAAAGAAGCTGTAAAATTGATTGTTAAATGCCGCTTGTCCCTCACTGTGTTGATAAGCGCCAAAGTTGAACTCCGGCATGAACTCAATCCTTTGATTAGGCAATCTAAACCAATAGTCAATTCCCAGGTTCCAGCCATCTCCAATAGACAACGCGCCGATGGGAGCACCATTCTCATCCGTAAATTGCGTTTCCCACTCCGGTGCATTATTGGAAGTATAGTAGGCACTAAATCCAACTTGCCCATAAACAACTGAAAATAATAAGAATAGCACTACGGTAACACCACAAATTTTCATTGAAAATATTTTTTATTCAATACAACAACGAATTTTCGATTATTTATGGTCTGTTCTTTTCGTAACAAAATTTTATTTCAATAGTATTGCACTGTAAAGCTGGTTAACTTCAATATTATTTTATGATAAAAGCTTGTATTTTCGACCTGGACGGCGTGATCGTTGACACGGCAAAGTACCATTTTATTGCCTGGCGGCGTTTGGCCAATGAATTGGGCTTTGATTTCGATGAAAGCTTCAATGAAAACCTGAAAGGAGTAAGTAGAATGAAATCTTTAGAACTTATCCTGGAGCTTGGTGAAGTTGATCTTTCCGCAATAGAGAAGCAGGAATGGGCAGCAAAAAAAAATGACTGGTACCGGGCCTACATTGCCAAAATGACACCCAGTGAAATCCTTCCGGGGGTAACCTCATTTATCAATCAATTGAAAGAACGCAACATCGGTATCGGATTAGGTTCGGCCAGCAAGAACGCGGTCACGATTTTGGAACAAATACAGTTGTTGTCCGAGTTCGATAGTATCATAGACGGCACAAAAACTACCAAAGGGAAGCCCGATCCTCAGGTCTTTCAACTCGGAGCACAAGAATTGGGTGTAGCTCCGGTTGAGTGCATCGTTTTTGAAGATGCCCCAAAAGGAATCGATGCTGCGCTGGCGGGAAATTTCTGGGCCGTTGGTGTGGGGGACCCTGCCAATTTAGGGCATGCCCACCTGGTTATTCCGGGCTTTGAGGGCTTGACTGTTGAGGGACTGGTGAGAGCGATGAGCAATGAGCAATGAGCGATGAGCAATGAGCGATGAACAATGAGCAATGGACGATGAGCAATGGACGATGAGCAATGGACGATGAGCAATGGACGATGAGCAAATATCCATCCAAAACAAACCTTATTAACATTTAACAAATGAAGCAATATATCAAACACGACGAGTGGAATATCATTGAAGAAGGTTTCCATCCGGAATATAGCCTGGAATCGGAAAGTATTTTCAGTATTGGTAACGGGCGCTTTGGACAGCGTGCTAATTTTGAAGAACACTACGGTGGCAATACCCTGCAGGGTAATTACGTTGCCGGCGTTTATTATCCGGATAAAACCAAAGTAGGTTGGTGGAAAAACGGATATCCCGAATATTTTGCCAAAGTTTTAAACGCGCCCAACTGGATTGGTATCGATATTAGCATTGACGGAGAAAAAATAGATCTATCAAAATGTGAAATTCAGTCGTTTCGGCGGGTATTGAATATGAAAGAAGGGTATTTGTTCCGGACTTTTACCGCCAGAATGGTGAGCGGACGCCATATCGAGGTGAGTAGTACGCGTTTTTGCAGTATTGCTAATGACGAAGTGGGTGCCATTCGTTATTCCGTCAAAGCCCTTGATTTTTCCGGTACGTTCAATATTACTCCTTATATCGATGCGGATGTCATTAATCAAGATGCCAATTACGATGAAAAATTCTGGATCGGTATCGCATCGAAAGCGAAAAAGAAACAAGCATACGTAACGGCGGAAACGAAAAAGACCGCCTTCCAGGTATGTACCGGAATGAAATTCAAACTATTGAAAAACGAAAAGGAAATAGACCATAATCCCTACCGCATTGAACAGGAAAAATTTGCTGCTTGCAGTGTAGACCTCGAAGTAGAAGAAGGGGAAACCGTTACGATAGAAAAATACGCTAGTGTCATTTCCAGTTTAAATTATCCCCGCGAGCAATTACTGGAACGCTGTACAGAAGTGGTAAAGGAAGCTTATGATCGTGGATTTGATCAGTTGCTCGAAGACCAGTCCGCTGCCTGGGCCCGTAAATGGGAAGAGGCTGATATTAAGATCGAAGGTGACGTAGCGGCACAACAGGGCATTCGGTTCAATATTTTCCAATTATATCAAACTTACACCGGTGAAGATGAGCGGTTGAACATTGGCCCAAAAGGTTTTACCGGCGAAAAATACGGCGGCAGCACCTATTGGGATACCGAAGCCTATTGTTTGCCCTTCTACCTGGCAACCGCCGATGAGCACGTCGCCAAAAACCTCCTCATCTATCGCTACAAGCATTTAGCAAAAGCTATTGAGAATGCCGAAAAACTAGGTTTCAAAGAGGGGGCTGCGCTTTATCCAATGGTTACCATGAACGGAGAGGAATGCCATAATGAATGGGAAATCACATTTGAGGAGATCCACCGCAATGGAGCTATCGCCTACGCCATCTATGATTATATCAATTATACCGGCAATCAAGATTACCTGATCGACTACGGCCTGGAAGTGCTGATCGGTATTGCAAGATTCTGGGCTCAGCGCGTTCACCTCTCCCCTATGCGCAACAAATACGTCATGCACGGCGTAACCGGCCCGAATGAATACGAAAACAACGTCAACAATAACTGGTACACGAATTACATTGCAGTGTGGTGTTTGAAATACACCCTGGAATCGATTGACTACGTTGTAGAGAAAGCCCCCGAGCAGTATAAAGTCCTGGAAGAAAAAATCAAATTTTACCGCTATACCGAAACCAACCACTGGAAAGACATCATCGACAATATGTATTTCCCGGAGGATGAAGAAAAAGGTATTTTCTTGCAACAAGACGGCTATTTGGACAAAGCATTGATGAACGCATCGGAACTACCGGTAGAAGAACGGCCTTTGAATCAGAATTGGTCCTGGGACCGGATCTTACGTTCCTGCTTTATTAAGCAAGCGGATGTTTTACAGGGTCTTTATTTTTTCGAAGATCACTTTCAGGAGGACACCATACGCCGAAATTTTGAATTCTACGAACCTAAAACGGTCCATGAATCATCCCTATCGCCTTGTGTACACGCTATTTTAGCCGCACAACTGGGTATGGAAGAAAAAGCTTATGAGATGTATGTCCGTACCGCCCGGCTAGACCTGGACGATTACAATAATGATACGGAAGACGGGTTGCACATCACCAGTATGGCGGGTACCTGGATGGCAGTGGTTAAAGGTTTCGGCGGCATGCGCGTAAGGAACGACCAATTGGAGTTTCATCCCTTCCTCCCTAAAAACTGGAGCGCTTATAGCTTTAAGATCCGGTTTAGAGGAAGTATCATTGAAATAATAGTAAGCAAAGAAGGTACGACAATAAATAATCATGCAGACCAAGCGGTTCAAATTAAATTAAACGGCGTGGAATACCAGGTAGCAGGCAATGATAAAATAGCAGCAACGATTAAATAGAGGCATTAGATTCCAAAAGATTGGATTTATGGCAAAAAGCTTTACCCACAGTTTTCAAAAAAGGGTCCGTTACAGCGAAACCGATCAGATGGGGTATTTGTACTACGGTAACTATGCCGGTTATTACGAAATTGGCAGGGTCGAAATGATCCGTTCTTTGGGGCTTACTTACAAGCAACTGGAAGAGGAACTACAAGTAATGATGCCCGTGATGTCCTTGCAGATGCGTTTCGTACGACCAGCTTATTACGATGAATTACTAAGAATAGAAACGACCTTAAAAGAAGTTCCGGAAAAAATCATTACTTTTCACGTTGAGATATTTAACGAAGGAAATAAATTGGTAAACGGAGGAAGCGTTAAACTCTGCTTCATCAACATGAAGACAGGGCAGAGAATCGATCCTCCGGAATTGTTATTGTCTAAACTCCGACCACATTTTGAAGAGGCTTGAAATACCCACTTTACAGGAATTCGTCTTTAACTTACCAGTGGTAAAGAAAACCATTCGCTGGTCAAAAGAAAAGTCGTTGCCGGGATTTGCCAAAGTCCCGATCTACGATGTCGTGGTTTTTGTTTTAAACGAGATCAAGCGTTACGATCTTTTCACCCGGGCTAATTCCACCGCTTTCAGCTTTTTTTTATCCTTATTTCCATCCTTGATCGCGCTGTTTACCTTGATCCCGTACGTAAAGAGTTATTTCATTTTTTATTTACCGGGAGGTGAAAATTTCGATCAATACTTACAGGAATCCATATTAAATATTATGCCCGGTATAGCAGGGGAACGGCTTTTTTCTTTTATTCAGGACATTACTGATAAGCCCCGCTTTGGTTTTCTTTCTTTTAGTTTTGTGTTAGCCATTTATTTTGCCTCTAATGGTGTTCAGGCTCTGATGAGAGGATTTGAAAAATCCTACATGGAAACTTTCAAAAAGCGCAATTTTCTCAAAAAAAGGATCATTGCCATTTTATTGACTTTTCAACTAGGTTTTCTGTTGGTATCGTCGGTTATTCTGGTCATCCTGGGTAGTTCGATCATCGAATTCGTATCCCATTATATCCCTCTTGATTTCATGGCCAAATTCATCATAAACTTTTTAAGATGGATTGCGATTCTTGCGTTATTCTACACGGGAATATCCATTATATACAGGCACGGAGCAACATTCCGCAAGAAATTCAGTTTTTTCTCCCCCGGCACTACCCTGGCCACCATACTTTGCATTCTGGTTTCCGTTGGATTTTCCTACTACGTAGATCAGATCAAATCCACTAACGAGCTCTACGGTACCATTTGGACCATTATCGTTCTTATGATCTGGCTGCAGTTGAACTCCCTCATTTTATTGATCGGTTTCGAATTAAACGCTAGCATTGCCGTTAACAGGGATTTAAAAGAAGACGTTGACGTTGACGAGCAATTTTGAATATTCTCTAAATAAAGTACTAAGTTTTATCGTTAGTTTTGCGTTTTATTTTCGACCTTTTGGCCGCAAAAAATAAAGGGATATATGTTATTTCATCAAAGGATGCTAAAAAATTATGTGTTGTTATTAGTGATCTCCAGCACGGCGGTTTTTCCTCTTTTGGCCCAAAAATACAGCAATGAATTTCTGGCCATAGGGGTGAGTGCGAGAGCTCAGGGGCTTGGCAATGCCGTAGTTGCTAATGTAAGTGACGTTACTGCAGGGTATTGGAATCCTGCCGGATTAGCGGCGATTGGCCCAGACAAAGGCATTCAGATTGCTGCGATGCATTCCGAATGGTTTGCCGGTGTAGGGCAATATGATTATATAGGCGTAAGCCTTCCCCTGGCATCCAACGAAAGGAGATTGGCACTTTCGTTGATCCGTTTTGGGATCGATCAAATCCCTAACACTTTATCCCTTTACGAAGATGACGGTACCATTAATTTTGATAACCTGCGGGAATTTTCTGCGGCGGATTATGCTTTCCTGCTAAGCTATGCTCAACCCATCAATACGCTTAATAATAATTTGCTGGTTGGTGGAAATATCAAGGTGATCCACCGACGAATTGGCCCCTTTGCCACTTCCTGGGGATTCGGAGCCGACCTGGGCTTGCAGTGGAAACCGGGAAAATGGTCGATTGGCTTACTAGCCAGAGACTTGACGACTACCTTTAATGCCTGGTCCTTTTCCTTTACCGATTCTGAAAAAGAGATTCTAGAGATCACCAATAACGAAATTCCCATCAGTAGTGTGGAGATCACCAATCCAAGGCTCATCCTGGGGATCAACCGGGCGTTTAAGTTTAAGTCCATCGGGATAAGCCCCGAAATTGATCTGATCGTTACCAGTGATGGGAAGCGAAATACGCTTATTGCTGCGGCTCCTTTTAGTATTGATCCCGCTTTAGGGGTAGAGTTCGATTACAATGAATTTATATTTTTACGTGCTGGCCTCAACCAATTTCAGCGGGAAATAGATTTTGATAACACCGAAAATTTATTGACGCGCCCTAGTATTGGCATAGGTTTAAAAATCTCGAGTTTAAAAATTGATTATGCCTTTACCGATTTGGGGGATGACCGCAATACTTTTTCGCACGTGATCTCATTACTATTAGACTTCAAAGCAAAATCTTCCCGAAATTAAGCTTCAACGAAATGAATCAATTAGAAACTTTCAAGGAAATCAATACCTTTATTTTTGATGTCGATGGTGTAATGACCTCTGGTGAAGTACTGGTAATGGAAGATGGTAAATTGCTGCGCAGGGTCAATATGAAAGACGGCTATGCGCTAAAAGAAGCTTCCAAACACTATACCATTGCAATAATTACCGGGGGAAAGTCAACCGGGATCATCCGTCGATTACAAAGCTTGGGAATTATACATATTTTTACCGATGTGCACGATAAATTGAGTGTTTTTGATGAATTTATCCATTCGCGGGATATCGATCCTGGCAATGTTCTGTATATGGGAGACGACCTTCCCGATTACAAGATAATGAGAAAAGTAGGACTGCCGGCTTGTCCGAGCGATGCCGCCAGCGAAATCATTAAAGTAGCACAATATGTCTCGCCGCACAAAGGAGGACAAGGGTGTGTGAGAGACGTAATTCAAAAAGTAATGTTACTACAAGGCAAATGGCAGCTATAGTAAATGGAATATGAGGCTAATAGTAAATTTTTCCGTTTTATTAAGACTACCAAATTTGGTCATAGTCATTCTGACTGAATGGTCATTGTATCGCTTCGTCTTGGTTCCCGCCTACCAGGAAGCTGGTTTAAACGCCAGTCTCACTCCGACACAAATGATTCTTTTGGCAGTGATAACCGCCATGATCACTGGCGGAGGTTACGTTATCAATGACATTGTTGATCATAAAATCGATCTGATCAATCGTCCAGACAAGGTAATCGTGAACCGCAAGATCTCTCTTCCTGTTGCTCATTTGCTGTATTTTTCCCTCAATCTTTTTGGATTAATCCTGGCTTTTTACCTGGCTTTAAAGACTGATAACCTGCACCTTATTTTCATTTATCCAATTGCTTTGATCGGTTTGTATTATTATTCCACCGCAATGAAAAAGCTGGTTTTAGTGGATAACCTGCTCGTCAGCCTTTATTGTGCAGGGGTAGCGGGAATTGTCTGGATCGCGGAAAGGCGATCTATCCGCCTATTAGCCGAAGAGCACCCCGGCATTGCCCGGTATGTTTTCTTTATTTTTGGTGCGTACATGATTTTTGCTTTCCTAACAACCTTGATCCGGGAGATCATCAAAGATATGGAAGATCTGGAAGGGGATGATATTAATGGCTGCCTCAGTTTACCCATTGTTATAGGTATTCCGAAAACAAAGAATGTAGTGTATTTATTAAGTGGGTTATTATTATCAGCTTTAATCTATACCGTTTATCACCTCAAAAACGACCTCGCCTTTTTTCAATTGATGTTTATAGGATTAGCCTTGATCTTCCCTCTACTTTTTGAAGTCTATCAGCTCGTCAAAGCGCAAAATAAAAATGATTTTCACAAACTTAGTCAATTAGCCAAAATCTCAATGCTGGCCGGAATTATTTTTATTGTCATCATTAGTCTGAAATAAATTTTAGGAATTTTTCATTTTTCAACCAACTCCTTCATGAACATCTTCGAAAAAAAGATCATTCTAGCATCGAAATCTCCCCGTAGGAAGCAACTATTAGAACAGGCTGGTTTTAATTTCACTATTCATGCCCTGGATGTCGACGAAAGTTTTCCGGACGACATGCCCAAAGTTGAAGTGGCGCCTTATCTGGCGAGAAAAAAAGCACAAGCTGCCAAAGAAGAGGTTTTGACAAAAGATTCCATCATTCTCGCAGCAGATAGCGTAGTGATCCTCAACAATAAGATTTACGAAAAACCCAGAGATTACGATGATGCCGTGTATATTCTTCGCCAATTATCGGGACAACTCCACCAGGTAATTACGGGAGTTTGCCTGCTGTCTGAAAAGCACGAAAAAACCTTTGCCGGAAAATCCGACGTACAGTTCCTCCCCTTATCGGACGAAGAGATCCATTATTACGTGACTCATTTTCAGCCATTTGATAAGGCGGGTGCCTACGCTATCCAGGAATGGATAGGCTTATGTAAAATAGCCTATATTAAGGGTACTTATGCCAACATTATGGGATTACCGGTTGAAATGGTTTACGATGCGTTGAAAGAATTTTGAGGAAAATAGATAATTTGGAGAAAGCGGTCCATAGCCGTCCACGTAGGGCCCTGCGTGGACGGCTATGGTCTGCAGTCTTTATTTAAAGGTACATCACCTCTTTTACGGCCTTAATAATCTTTTCTGCGTTTGGCAGATATGCATCTACTAATGTTGGCGCATAAGGTAAAGAAGTATCCGCGGAGTTAACACGAGTGACCGGCGCATCCAGATAATCGAAGGCATATTTTTGAACCTGGTAAGCTATTTCGGAAGAAACACCGGCAAAAGGCCAGGATTCGTCAACGACTACCATGCGGTTCGTCTTCTTTAGCGATTCAACTAAAGTAGTGTGATCCAAAGGCCGGATCGTTCTAAGGTCGATCACTTCCGCCGAGATCCCCTCTTTTGCCAATTCTTTTGCCGCCTCTTCTACCGGAATGATCATTTTATTAAAGGTCACCAGGGTGACGTCAGTGCCTTCTTGTCGTATTCTTGCCTTACCGATTGGGATCAAATACTCCTCTTCCGGTACTTCGCCCTTATACCCATACATCATCTCCGATTCCATCATACAAATAGGATCTTCATCCCGGATAGCAGATTTCAGTAAGCCTTTGGCATCCGCAGGATCGATACAAGAGGTTACTTTCAATCCAGGACAATTAGCCATCCAGCTTTCAAAAGTTTGAGAGTGTTGCTGAGCTAGCTGCCCTGCGGATCCGGAGGGGCCACGAAAAACGATAGGGCATTTAAATTGACTGGCCGATTGCGACAAAGTCTTAGCAGCATTATTTACGATCTGGTCAAAAGCAAGGATCGCGAAATTCCAGGTCATGAACTCTACGATCGGCTTTAAACCATTCATTGCCGCTCCAACACCGATACCAGCAAAACCAAGTTCCGCGATTGGAGTGTCGATTACCCTTTCCGGCCCAAATTCATCCAACATCCCTTTACTCACTTTATAGGCGCCGTTGTATTCAGCTACCTCTTCTCCCATTAAAAAAACATCTTTATCGCGACGCATTTCTTCGGTCATCGCTTGTCTTAGTGCGTCTCTTAATGCTAATTCTGCCATTTATTTATCGTTATTACGGGTTTAACGGGTGAACGAGTCAGATGAGTTATAAGTTGTGGATTGCGGGTGTGAGTTGTGATGTCATCTTATCGTTTTCCCAAAATTGGCTCAAAAATAACAGTTAAAGTGTTAAGCTCGGTAAATTTTTCTTGTAAAATTTAGGTCACTGCCACAAAGCTTGTAATTTTGCACCGAAATTAAAATATAGAAGCTTCATCTTACGTTTAACCCCGGTGAAGAATAACAAACGCTAATTAATCAAATAGCAACTCATTTTTGAAAAAAGTGCTCTAAAATGAAAATCAAGAATCTAAAAAAAAGTTTAATCCTGGTTTTGGCTGTCATTTCTTTCGCATCCTGTAATCGCGGCTATGGTTGCCCTACCAATTTCTCCATCGAAGATGTTCTCGTAAGTCTTATGAATATGACAGCCGGCATCCTCTTCTAAACCGGATTTTAAATATCTTTGTTGCTTCTTACAAATCAAACGGGCAACAATGAACAGTGGAGATGTTATTTTTGAAACCCATGACGGGTCTCATTCTATCCTATCTGAAAAATTCGGCGTAAGTTATCATTCCAAATTCGGAGCGATCCAAGAGACGCAGCATGTTTTCATTGAACATGGCTTAAATCTTTCTATCGTTGGAAAATCTGAAATTTCAATCCTGGAGTTTGGTTTCGGTACTGGTCTAAATGCCTTCATGACTTTCTTAGCCGTAAAAGATTCGGGCATTTCTGTGTATTACGAAACGATTGAAGCTTATCCCGTCTCTCCCGAAAAAGCTGCAGCACTGAACTATCCTGCCTTGCTGAAAGCGGAAGAATGGAATACTTTGTTCATGGAGATGCACCGGTGCGACTGGAACACAATTGTGCCGTTATCAAAAGATTTCACGCTGAAAAAGCTAAGATCTCCTTTTCAAGAAGTAGACTATTCCAACCAATTTGACCTTGTTTATTTTGACGCTTTCGCACCCACTGCCCAGCCAGAATTATGGGAAAAGCCCGTTCTTGCAAAAGTATATTCAGCGCTGAAACCCGGTGGCATTATGGCTACCTATTGCGCAAAAGGAGCGGTCAAGCGTACTTTGAAAGCTTTAGGGTTTGCAGTGAAGGCTTATCCGGGGCCTCCGGGGAAGAGGGAGATGACGGTGGCGATGAGGGAATGAGCAATGTGCAATGAACAATGAACAATGGGCAATGGGCAATGAACAATGGGCAATGAGCAATGAAATTCGTTGTTTTATTCTAAAACAGTGCATCTTAGCTTACCATCATTAATCACGATTCATCCTACCTGAAGATTTTAGTATCGAAAACAAGATTTTGCAGATTTCATCGCAATGTTCAAATAATCTCATAAAAGTTTTTCGATCAATATAGCCTGTTTTGTACAAAAGTCTCAACCAAAATTGAGTTTCTTTTGCCTCTTTATATGCAATCGAAGTTTTGGCTGAAAAATCTGCTTTGGATATCGCTGCGTCTGCCTCATGCATGTTAGCTCCAATAGAAGTGCCACTTTTTAATATTTGTTTCGAAAGAATAAATTCCTTCTTTTCTTTATTTAGCATCTTGTAAAGCAAGACGATTTCAATTGCGAAAGCAAAAGACTTTTCCAATATTATATTTCCCTTCAAAGCGTTTTTTATCCTGTAACATCAGAGGAATAAATATTTTGTCAAAATACTTTCCCAATTTTTCCCAACGTTTCCCATTCTGGAATAATGTAGTAACCATCTATTTAATTAAAAAAAGAAAAAGCAACCTTATTCACTGGAAAAAACTCTATTCATTGCTCATCGTATTCATTGTTCATTGCATTCATTGCTCATTGTTCATTGTAATCATTGATCATTGATCATTGTAATCATTGCTCATTGCATTCATTGCTCATTGAAAAACAGCTTGATCTGCGTAGCCTCCTCCGGCTTTATTCTCCCGCTAAGGACCAGCCGTAATTCCCGGCGGCGTTCGGCCGCTTCGTATCTTTGTTGCTCTATTTCAGTAAGCGGTAATAGTGGCGGGACGGGAATGGGCTTACCATTTACATCATCCAGCGCTACAAAAGTGAAGTAGGCGTGGTTGCTTCGGTGATGATTATGGCCCTTCACATCGCAGGCAAAAACTTCAACGTATACTTCGACCGAGGTGCGGAAAGCTCGCGTAATGGTAGCTTCCAAAGTGACGACATCCCCATTTTTGATCGGATTGCGGAAAGATACATGATCAACGGAAGCCGTAACGACGTATGCTTCACAATGCTTGCCCGCGCATATAGCACAAGCTACATCCATCCAGCGCATGAGGTTACCCCCCATCAGATTATCCATGGAGTTGGTATCGTTGGGTAGCACCAATTCGGTCATGACCGTTCTGGATTCACTAACTTTTTTGGACTTTAATTGTGTTTGCCTTTCCTTCATAATTATATAGTCGGATTTCCTTTTCTAGCGTCTAGCGTCTAGCGTCTAGCGTCTAGCGTCAAAATACTATTTTATAATAATCCCCTTCTTTCCAACAATAGGGATAGTAGTCATATTCTCCGTCTCCACACTTCCGGGAACAAAAACGTACTTTCGATCATACATATAATCATCAAGCGTGAAGCTGACCCAATATTCGTTAGCAATAGTAAAAAGTTTGGGTTGGATAGGCTCGACCATTACAGCCGTATTACTTCCGATTTCTTCAAAGAAATGGCGTAAAATGGTCGTTTCCACCTTTTCGTCCTCGATAGTACCGTAACCTTTCGAATTGATCAATACATTATTGATCGGGTTAGGTTTTAAATTCAATAAAAAAACATCCCAAAGTTCCTCTTTCAAATTATCAGGATCCTTAGGCACAATAGCTATGCCTACGCCTTCTACCTTTATAATTGGAATGTCTTTCTTCATCTCAAGCTTTTTGTTCATCATAGACTAAAGCGTATTCGTAATTAAATAATTTTGCGAAATAATACTTTAATCGGTTTTTGACAGTTTGTAATTCTATTTTCCGGCCAAGCTCTTGTTGCATAGAAGTGACGATCTTGTCTTTATCCGCTATACCACAAGGTACAATATTATTAAAATGCGCTAAATTCGTATTCACATTAAGAGCAAAACCATGCATGGAAACCCACCGGCTCAAATGAACGCCGATAGCACAAATTTTCCGGTTTGGTTTTCCTTTTTCTCCTTGGATCCAAACCCCGGTAAACCCATCTATTCTTGTGGCAGCAATCCCAAATTCAGCCATCGTAAGAATGATAATTTCTTCAATTGTTTTTACATAACGGTGTACATCCGTAAAAAACCGGTCGAGATCAAAAATGGGATAGCCTACAATCTGCCCGGGACCATGATAAGTAATATCTCCCCCACGGTTGATCTTAAAAAATTCGAACCCTGCTGCTGACAGCCCCTCTTTGTTCAACAATAAATGGTCAGCCGAACCACTTTTTCCAAGGGTATAAACAGGTTTATGTTCACAAAATAAAAGCCGGTGCGGGGGATTTTCCACAATTTGGTCATTATTAGGAAGGGATTGTTGGTTATTTTGCTGCTCTGACTTTCTTTTTTTTATCTTCGCATCTTTCAAAAAGTCGTGCAAAGATTGCTGATATTTCCACGCTTTCTCGTAACTAATACTACCCAAATCCTCAAAAATAACTTTTTCCATATACATAACAAGATAAAAGTAAGCAATCTACGATGCCATTTTAAGTTCAACCTTCAGAGTCGCAAATATTTACAATAATCTGAAGATAGATCATAGCATAAAAACTGTTACTCAAAAGATAAGAATGTGTAACTAATGAATAACATTATGAAACCATTAATTGCTCAATTTGCTTTTCTGATTCTTCTTTTTACTGCTTGTACCGATTCTTCTGCACCTGCGGGAAATGATAATAGCACTAAGGAGGATGCTGCTTTGGATACCCTCAGCTACGAACAGGAAGTTCATCTCAAGAACATTCGCCAACTCACTTTTGGTGGCGATAATGCAGAAGCTTATTTCAGCTTCAACAACGAATACCTGGTTTTTCAGGCTTCTAATCCCGCCTGGGGAGCCGAGTGTGATCAAATCTTTTATATGCCCATAACCGGCTATGAAGGAGAAAGACCCGCCCTTTTAAGCACAGGGCTCGGCCGGACAACCTGTTCCTTTTTTCTACCCGGAGATACAACCATCTTATATGCTTCTACACATTTAGACTCAGAAGAATGTCCGGAGTCACCAAGAACCATTAACGGTAATTACGTATGGCCTGTTTACGCTTCATTCGATATTTTTGTTGCTAATCTTGATGGGGAAATCATCCAACAACTAACCGATACGCCCGGTTACGATGCGGAGGCTACGCTATCTCCGGATGGGAAGAAAATCGTTTTTACTTCCACCCGCTCCGGTGATCTGGAGCTTTACACCATGGATATTGATGGCTCCAATGTGCAACAGATAACGGATGAACTAGGGTATGACGGCGGTGCTTTCTTTTCTCCGGACGGCCAAAAGATCGTGTTCAGAGCTTCCAGACCAAAAACTGAGGAAGAAATTGAAACTTACAAATCCTTACTGGCCAAAAATGTGGTTCAACCATCCGACATGGAGGTCTTCGTTTGCAATGTGGACGGCTCCGATCTGCGTCAAGTTACGGATCTCGGAAAAGCGAACTGGGCCCCTTATTTTCATCCATCGGGACAAAAAATTCTCTTTGCGACCAATCACCACGTAGAAGGAGGCCGGACTTTCAATATTTTCGCTATTGATCTGGATGGTAGCAACTTACAGCAAATTACCTTCGACAATGCTTTTGACGCTTTTCCGATGTTTTCTTACGACGGAAAAAAACTGGTATTTTCTTCTAACCGGAATAATGGGGGTACGAGAAGTACCAATGTATTTATTGCAGACTGGGTGGAATAGCGGTATCCAAAAATGTAGTTTTGCGGGATGCGGGTTGTGTGTTCAACAACCCGTAACTCGCAACCTATTGGTGAACAAAGACAGGGGTTTTGGCTTTGATCCCTGAAAACTACAAAGGCATCGCAATTCTCAATTTGATCAAGGAAGATACAATTGAGAATTGCTGACAAAAGCAGGATTCACGTCTCTTACTTACTGGATATCAAGTACAATTTTCCCAAACTGCAAACCTTCGTGCATACGTTGAAATGCTTCATTCGCTTCTAAAAGAGGGAAAGAGGAATCGATTATTGGCCGGATTTTATGGTTTTTAACGAAATTAAGCATATCCGAAAAATCTTCCGGGCTTCCCATGGTACTGCCAATGATGGACACCTGCTTCCAGAACAATTTCTGCGGACTGATGCCATTTACTTTACCTTGCGTACCGCCGTATACGACAATTCTCGCTCCGTAATCAGCAAGGCTAAGCAGGTTGGCAAAACCTTTTCCGCCTGCGCTATCGATGATAAGGTCGAAGCGGTTATCCAATTGTTTATGCCAGTTTTCTGTTTTATAATTCGCTCCTCCCCGGGCTCCAAGATTTTTAGCCCTATTAATTTTTTCTTCCGAACCGGAAGTGCCCCAAACCTGTGCCCCGGCACTTAGTGCAAACTGGAGTGCAAAAAGAGCTACACCACCGCCTATTCCTGTGATCAGTACCTTTTGGCCAGGTTTTAATTGTCCCTGTTTAAATAATGCCCTAAAGGCCGTAAGGCCGGCCAAGGGTAAAGCGGCCGCTTCCGGCCAGTTCAAATGGCCCGGTTTTTCGTGAACCTGCGATTGGGGAATTATTATATTTTGAGCAAATGTACCGTTACGCGGCATTCCCAATACTTCAAACCGAGGGCCCTGGAAGGCCTGCATATTGCCCCAATTGATACTGGGATTAATAATAACTTCCCGGTCGCCGGTAATACCAGCACCGTCGGAGCCTAAAATAACCGGCAATTGAATGTTAGCGTATTGGCCTTGGGCAATAAACACATCCCGGTGATTTAAGGCCGCTGCTTTCAACTCGATTATCACTTCATCATCCTTAGGATTGGCCAAAGGGTAATCTTGGTATTGCAAAGGATGGTGGATAGTATGTAGGACTTGTGCTTTGATGATGAGCTATTTTTGGATGTTTGACAAAAAGGAAAATTAAGTAAAATTATTTGTAAAGAATAATTGCTTTTAAAAGTTTTTTGTTTTACATTTGAAAAATAAATACAATTTGCTATAGCATTTATTCTTGTTTGATCTATTCTGACCAAATGGATAGGGGGTAGAGGTGTTTCACGTCAGTGGGTAAAGATGCTGGTTGGCAGGTCTTGAGGGTGGGTTCCCACCCACTCAACTAACAACAAAACTAAATTCGCGAGCCCGGCAACCGTGGGAACCTAGCCGCCAGTTGGGCCGTAGCCTAATACCTTGGAAATAGAATAATTGATACTTAAGTTAAAGTTTTTTTCAACTAACCTGCTTAGTACTACTTTGTCACTTTGAAAAAAAGAGTTCTACATTACGTACCTAGCGCCTCCGTAGGGTAGCTTCTGCGCCTGCGGAGGCGCTAGGTACGCCATATTAAACTGCTGTTTTAAAGTGACAAAGTAGTATTAGGAACGGGGCTGGGCTGGAGCCGTGATTTCTTAGCCTGGTCCACAACTTTAGCCCTACAAGCTGGCGCAACGTTTAAACATGAGTCATCCCGAATTGGATTTCATCAAAATCCGGGATAACTCATGTTTCGACTCCATGTCCTCAGGTTTTTGCAGATCAAAAAAAGTCTTTGTGAAAAGACTTTTTCCGCAAGCACAAAAGAATTAAGCCTCATTAACCTGCTCTTGCTCAACCTCCTTTCGATTCATTATCGGCACATTTTTAACGACCATTTGCACCGTTTGTCCAATCCTTTCTTCTAAAAGCAGAATTTTGCCCGCTTTTAAGTTTTCGAGGATCGTGGGTAGGGCATGTCGCACCGTGATCAGCTCCAAGTCACGATCTACATTTACTTTGAATTCTTTTTTGACGAGTTCAACGAAGCGATCTACTTTATCATCAATATCATTGAAACACACCACAAAACTAATGGCCGTATTCTGCATCATATTCACCTGCAAACGCAGGTCGGCAATAATAGAGAACAGCTGGCTCATATGGTGTTCTGCCACAAAGGAAAAGTCGCGAGTGGAAATATTGACCAAAGCCTGATCTTGTTCGATCGTTACGATCGGCGGATAATGATCATCTACCTCGCTAGAAATGAACGTACCGGAAGCGGTAGGGTCGAGAAATGATTTGACATAAAGAGGTATACTCTTGTTCTGCAGGGGCTTTATGGTCTTGGGGTGCAATACCTTGGCCCCGTAATAAGTCATCTCAATGGCTTCACGGTATGACAGGCGATCGAGTTTTAATACATTTTCAAACAACCTTGGATCTCCGGTCATTACTCCGGATACGTCTTTCCAGATGGTCATACTTTCGGCATCCAAACAATAGGAAAAAATGGCAGCAGTGTAATCCGAACCTTCTCTTCCTAAGGTGGTCGTGAAATTTTCAGTAGTACTTCCGATGAAACCCTGGGTTAGGATAAATCCTTCCTTTGCCAATAGAGGGCGAACATGATCATCGCACCGGGTAACGGTCTCTTCCCACTGCACCCAACCTTCACGGAATATATTATCGGTCAAGATAACATCTCTAGCATCTAACCAATGAGTAGGTAAGCCTTCTATATTTAATAGAGCGGCAATAATTTTAGAGGAGACCAGTTCTCCAATGGAAACAATCTGATCGTATAAATAATCATAGTTATCCTGTGGCTCTTCTTCTATCACCCATTCGATCTCCACGAAAGAATCATTGACCTGAGCGTATACCTCGCTGGTAGGCTCAAAAAAGGCGGACATTACCTCGTAATGCCAATTTCTGATTTCGTCTAACAACTGCATCGCTTTTCCTTGCTCTCTGCTTACGTAGGATTCTACGACTTCTTCCAGCCGATCCGTTGTTTTTCCCATTGCAGAGACCACAATGAAAAGCTTTTCGTCACGGTGACCTTTCAGTATCTCTACTACTCTATTGATACCGTCGACATCTCGCAAAGCAGAACCACCGAATTTAAATACCTGAATTTTTTGCCGCATTTATTTCTGTTATTCGTTGAAGTAAGTAGTCGAGCCAACAAAATTATAAAATTGTCGGTGCTTTTAAGGTAAATAATCCCTTCGATACTTTGTTCATGAATTTTGTCATTTGCTCTATTGCTTACCTATTCCCACCAAAATAACCTTTCAAACGCCTGGATTACGGTTGAAATTACCAGGTGCTTTCAATAGTATCTGGTATTTTTACCTTTAAAAGGATTACCATGAAAAATTATACGCTGTTCTTATGCTTTCTGCTTTGTAGTAGCACTACGTTTACGTATGGTCAACGATTTATCGCTGATGTATTTGAGCAGATCGATTCGATTACCTTGACCTATGCCCAAAAAGGGGATGATACACTACAACTCGACCTTTACTTGCCCAAAAATGATACGATGTCAACCCGCCCTTTAGTCATCTACCTGCACGGTGGTGGTTTCTCCGGCGGGCAACGCGATGGCGACCGGATCAAAAGCTTTGGCCAAGCTTTGAGCCGGAAGGGTTATGCGGTTGCAAGCGCCAGTTATCGATTGGTCATGAAAGGACAGTCTTTCAGTTGTGACCAACCCAGTCCGAATAAGATCAGTACTTTTCAGTCCGTTGTTCAGGATATTCGGGATGCCACCGTTTACCTGTTGGGTCAATCAGAAAAATACCGGTTAGATCCGGCTCACTTCATCCTGGCAGGAAGTAGTGCCGGGGCGGAAGCCATTGTGCATGCTGCCTTTTGGGAAGATGATCAGCTTCCGGAAGGGACTACTCCCCTACCCGATGGATTCCGGTATGCCGGAATGATCAGCATGGCCGGTGCCATTGTGGAAACAAAATTGATTACCCGCGAAAATGCCCTGCCCAGCCTGCTGTTCCACGGCACTTGTGACAACCTGGTTCCTTACGCCACCGCTCCCCATCACTATTGTCAAGCCGGAGAAGTCGGTTACCTGATCTTGCACGGCGCCAAAAGTATTGCCGAGCGGCTCGAGCACCTCGGACAACCCTACTATCTCTTCACCTCCTGCAACGGTAACCACAGTTGGGCCAGCCGCCCGATGTGGGAAGAACTCCCCACGATTGTCGACTTTTTATATCGCGATGTATTGAAAAGGGAATTCCGGCAAATTCACCGGGTAGTCTACGAAGAAGGCGATTGTGAATACTTTGAGGAGCCATTCAAATTTTGTGAAAATTAAATTGGCAAATTATTGATTATGGATGACGAAAAGTTTTTGTCACCCCAACTGTGGTTATGCGATTATTTGATTATCAAAACGACATCTGAGTTTTATTAGACAAATCCATTTTTGATTTTGCTATCTTTAAACAAATGATTTTCCTGCAAATGAATTTTCAAAACAACATTGATTTGAAACAGTTTTCCTCACTATTGATCCTTTGCTTTGTAACTTTCCTTTCCCTTACTGCCCAGGAAGAACCTATACAACTAATTGTGCGGATCGACGACATGGGGTTTTCACACGCAGCTAACATCGCCTGTATAGATGCTTATAAAAACGGAGTGGCACGCTCGGTAGAAGTTATCGTACCCGGCCCCTGGTTTGAAGAAGCTGCCAGGCTTTGCAACGAAAATCCCGGCCTCGACGTCGGCGTACACCTTGCATTAACCAGCGAATGGGCTAATTTAAAATGGCGCCCGCTGACACCTTGCCCTAGCTTGACAGATAAAGATGGTTACTTCTATCCAATGATCTGGAAAAACGACCGTTTCCCGGAAAATAGTTTTTTAACCGAAGCGGACTGGAAATTAGAAGAGATCGAGCAGGAATTACGGGCACAAATTGAACTCGCATTAAAGAAGATCCCTCATATCAGCCACCTTTCTCACCACATGGGTTGCATGAATATCGATGATGATACCAAAGCGCTATTAAAAAAACTAGGAGAGGAATACAACCTGGACATTTTCCCTGAAGAATTAGGGGTTCAAAGAACACCCAGGTGGAGCGGAAAGGAGTATAACGGCAAAGAAAAAGCAAAGCGTTTCATCAATATGCTTTCCGAGCTTACCCCGGGTAAATGGATGACCGTTGAGCATCCTGGCTATGATGTCGATGAACTTAAAGAGGTGGGCCATATCGGTTACGAAAATGTTGCGCAGGACCGTCATGCGGTCACCCAGGCTCTTACCGACCAGAAAGTCTTAAAAGCCGTTCGCAAGCGAAAAATCCAATTGATCAGCTACAAAGATTTAGCATCCACGGAAAAGTAACCCTTGGTAAAATATCTATATTGCCCAAATGATGAGCAATTCTTTATACGTATTAACCTGTTTGTGTTTGTTGGTGGTAGTTTCAGAATGGCTGGTCCGGCGTACCTGGCTGCGGCATTTTGGTACGGCTTTATTGGTTATTTTACTGACGGCTGTTGCGGCCAACCTGGGAATTTTACCCGCAGGATCTTCTGAGGAAGTGCCCGTAGCCGCTTACGAAGGCATATTTGCCTACCTTGCGCCGATCTCGATTTTTTGGTTATTACTAGGTGTCAATCTAAGAGATATTCTTAGGACGGGCTTACCCATTATGACGCTCTACCTCATAGGCTCGGCGGGAACGGTCGTTGGTGTACTAACTGGAATGATGTTGATCAACGGTGCTACCACTATTGGCGAATTTTACCAGCCTATTGGCGGTATGTTCGTGGGAACTTATACCGGCGGAAGCGTCAACTTCAACGCGCTGGCCCTGCATTACGAAATTATGCGGGAAGGAGTGTTGTACGGTGGTTCTATTGCGGTAGATAACATTATTACTGCTTTCTGGATGGTTGCTACTTTAGGTATGCCCAAGCTTTTGAAGCGTTTTTGGCCCGCCAGTACGGTTGAGATACATCCTGTTAGACAACAAGCTTCCCTTGGGATCGAAGAAGACACGGAGTCTTTGCATCCTATTGATTTAGGTATTACCCTGGCCCTGGGTATGGGGGCATTATTACTCAGTCAAACTTTGAGCACCTGGATGGGCATTCCCTCTATCATCGTTCTTACGATAATCGCGTTGGTGATCGCGCAATTACCCTGGGCACGCATGATCAAAGGGGCTCAGGTTTTGGGCATGTTTTCGGTTTATCTTTTTTTGGCTACGATTGGTGCCTTTTGCAATTTGGAAGCATTAGGACAACTGGGCTGGCTGGGGCTTTACCTGTTCTTATTTGCCCTGGTCATTGTCGGGATCCATGGACTATTTACGGTGGTTGCTGCAAGGATATTGAAGTTAGATCCTGCTCTTGCAGCCGTTGCTTCCCAGGCCAATATTGGCGGGGCTACCTCTGCCTTAGCTTTAGCGCGTAGCCTGGGCAGAAATGACCTGGTTTTACCCGCCGTCTTGTTAGGTTCTCTTGGACTGGCGCTGGGTACTTTTCTGGGGTTCCTGACTACGGAGCAATTGCTTCCGATGTTGATGAAATGAGCCCGGCAGGGACTTCTATTTTGCTCCAATTCTATCGTAGATCACAAAAGAATAATCATAATCATGTAGCTCATCTTTTTTGTGAAATTCCTCACTGGTTATCCGCCATTTTTCAGGATCGATCTTGGGGAAAAAAGTATCTGCTTCCGGAAAAGTAGCATGTACGCGGGTGATGATAAGCTGATCGGTATGGTTCAACATGGCCTCATAAATGGCAGCGCCGCCCAGCACGCATAACGACTGCATTCCTTGATCTTGAGCCATAGCCAGCACTTCTTCAATGGAATGAGCGACCAGCCCCTTGTCTATTTTATAGTCTGATTGCCTGGTCAATACGATAATATTTTCCCGATTATCAAATAATTCCGTCCCTTGTGTAGATTCATAAGACTTACGTCCGGAAAGTACCCAACAGTTTTCAATGTTCTTTTCCAAAAATTTCAGATCGTTGGGTAGGTGCCAAAGTAGTGTATTGTCTTTTCCTATCGCGTTGTCTTCACCGATTGCTGCAATGGCCTTTATTTTCATATTCGTCTATTGTTGATAGCATTTCTTTATTAGACTTGTTCGGCGGGATCATCAAACGCCTACAAGCGGCATCCGCCTCAGTACGACTTTTGCACCGCGGCAAGGCTAAAATAAGGTTAACCTAGCATAAATCTAGCCATTGGATTATCAATTATGGTTTAGAAATAGTATTTTCTAAAGAAAATCATAAAAGTGAAAGTACTATTAGACTTCCCAAGTATAGTGGAGAAATATGCGAGTTATTTTGAAAAAGATTTCAGCAAAGCAGGTTATTTGCATTTTAAAAAAGCCTTGTCAGGTTTCATAGTTAGTGAAAATAAAACCTTAGATGCCATCAATGCCCTGTTTGTTAATAATCGACGAAACCAGAGTAGTTTCAACCGTTTTTTCAACACTCAGGATTTTGACCTTGATCAAATTAATGAGGGGCGCTTATCGATGTTGCAACAAAATGAGCATACGCAATTTAAGCCTCCTACGAGGCAATCAGCAGGTGTGCTAGCCATTGACAATACCTTACTAAAGCATTATGGAGAATGTTTTGATAAAATTTATAACCTCTACGACCCCACAGATAAAACTTACAGTTGGGCACACGATTTGGTGACTTTACATTATAGCGATCAAGTCTGTGACTATCCGGTCTACTATCAGCTATGGGATCCTCCGAATTGGGAAGCGGTGGCTACTTTTTTGATGGAAAAAGGCTTTACTATTAATGAGCATAAATGGAAAAATAGACATAATGAACCCCGGAAATGGCTCAATTATATACGTAACCGCTACCGCCTGGGCCGCAAAAAACATCCCGATGTCAAACAAGTTTATCAAACTAAGATCCACCTTGGCGAGGGCTTATTGCGTAAATTTTGCCAGACCTATCCACATTTGAATTATCCCATAGCCCTGGATGTGGGGTTTACTTCGGCCGAATTTTGCCAAGTCATTAGTGAAGAACTAAACAGAGATTATGTAGGTAACCTCAGGGGAGATCAGAATATTCTTCGTCCTGGTAATCATTATATCCCTTTAAGTGAGTTTTTGACACAACTCAAAGAAGAACATTTTAATTCCCCCCAAAAGCCCGTCTTTAAAAAGGTGGGCTATACCTATCGAGGAAAAAAGAAATATTATTATGTCTATTTTGCGAATCATAAAATCAAGCATTTCAAAAGTAAACAAAGACTAGTCATTGCCTTTTCTGATCAAGCATTGACTGGCACTCCATATTATGTGATCACCAATCGTTTGAATTGGTATCCTAGTGGTATACTGCGAATTCGCCGTCAGAGGTGGCCCATCGAAACTTATCATCAAGAGAGCAAAGCCGAAGGGTTGGACCAGTATCAGGTGCGAAACTTTGAGGCCATACAATCCTATATCGCCTTTGTTGTTGTCACTTACTCCATGTTACAATGTGCAAGCCACGACGATGTTCTTTTGTCCAGTATTCGACAGCGACTTCAAACGAAGACGGACAGCACGCTGCCTTTTTTACGCCGATTAATGCAGGCTGAAGCACTGGCATCTTTGGCAGAATTCATTTTCGTGAGTATCCGAAAAGGAAACTCCCTTCAGGAAATATTACAGCCTTTAGTTAACCAGATGCTGAATTAAGTAATCCGACGTTGAGTTCGTCAGTTATAAACTGAAAACAGTAACCCACTCCCGAACTTACCTACAATCAATAGCTTGTAGGCAAGGGTGTCAGTTAGTGCTTGTCCACAAAAAATCATTTGTAGGAAAACTTTGCTAAATAACTCATTTTCAAGCTTTATTTGGCTTGGAATTTAGAAAAAATCCCGATTTTTACCAATGCAAAAGTCGTAC
>CAZHNG010000025.1:0-10035 GCA_964533785.1 uncultured Saprospiraceae bacterium
AGCATAAAATTTGCTTCACTTTCGCTCGTTCATGACCCGCCGAACAAGTCTAATGTAAAAAAGCTAAAAACCAAGATTTTTTTCTTCAACATGATTTCAATGGTATTGATTTGATGAGGGCAATTTGGTGGCAAAAATGTTAAGAGCGGTTAATCTAGCGTTAGCGTATCGCTAAAATTTGCTTTATAACCTTAAAATTCTTTCAGGAAACTCTTAAAACAGGAAATTTTTGTTAAAATTTTAATTCTAAATCCTAAATTTCGTAGGATAAAAAATAGAACATGGACAAAAACAAGGTATTAGAGGACCTGGCTAGCCTGATCGCCGGCAATAGCCAAGAAATCATTCGTTATAATCAAATGGATCTCGACGCTGCCAAGGATCTGGATGACACGCTTTACGATCGCCTGAAAGTGGATGAACACAAGGTGGAGGGCATGGTGAAATCGGTAAAAGAAGTTATGGCTAAAGAGGATCCCGAGCATAAGGTGCTCAATAGATACCGGCACCCCAACGGTTTGTTAATAGAAAACAAGGTGGTACCCTTCGGCAGAATATTAATTATTTATGAGTCCAGGCCCGATGTGACGATAGAAGCAGCAATTAGTGCTTTTAAAGCTGGTAATGAGATCTTACTTAAGGGCGGAAAGGAAGCCCGGAATACGAATTTATACCTGGTAAAACTCTGGCACCTTGCCCTCGAACAAAACAACATTGAGACCACTAAAGTCACTTACCTCGATCTGGATCGCAAGGCGGCTCAGGAGCTGATCAAAAACAATACCCATCGCGTCGACCTGGTCATACCGCGTGGTGGAGAGGGGCTCATCAATTTCATTACTTCCAATACGGATATTCCTGTTTTGGTCAGCGGACGGGGGAATAATTTCGTTTATATTCATGATGACGCGAATTTTGACATGGCCGTCAATATTGTTCTCGACGGTAAAAAAAGATTAAGTGTCTGCAATGCGGTCGACAAAGTATTATTCAATATTAAAATGGCCGGGTTACAAGAAAAGGTGCAAACACTGACCGAAGCGTTGTTGAATAAACAAATCGAAGTAATGGGCACGGAGGATATCGCTTCCTTTCACGAAAGGATTGTGCCGGTTGAGAACGAAACACTTTTTTACGAAGAATTCCTGGCAGCCAAAATATTACTCCATACCTGTAAGTCGGCTTCGGATGCAATTGCTATGATCAATGAATATTCCGGAGGTCATTCCGCAGCTATTATTACACAAAGTGAAGAAATTGCGAAACAGTTTCTTTATCAGGTCGACGCTGCTGCGGTCTATCATAATGCTTCCACCCGTTTTACCGACGGTGGGCAGTTCGGTTTCGGAGCAGAAATGGCTATCAGTACCCAAAAGTTACATTTTCGCGGACCAATCGGATTAGGACAACTCGTCACTAACAAATGGTTTGTTTACGGCAACGGTCAAATTAGAAATTAAATGAAGAAAGCAACGATAGTCCTCAAAATTGGATCTTCTACCCTCACCATGGGAACCGACCATATTTCACGTGGAAAAATTGAAGACCTTGCCCGCCAGATACTGAGCCTGCAACCCCAATACCACATTGTACTCGTCTCTTCAGGTGCTATTGCTGCCGCCCGGCAGTTTATCGATGTAAAGGGAACAGAGAATTTGGTCGTTACCAAGCAAGCAATGTCCGCCATTGGGCAACCTAAATTAATGCAGATCTATTACGAGGTCTTTAGTGATTTTAATATTAAAATCGCTCAGTGTTTAATGACTTACCGAGATTTTGAAAGCAGCGAATCACGCAAGAACACACTAAATACCATTGAAGAATTGTTGAAATACGACTATGTTCCGATCATTAACGAGAATGACACGGTTGCTGTCGAAGAAATCATCCTTGGCGACAACGATAAATTGTCGGCTTTGGTGGCTTGCCTGATCAAAGCCGACCTACTTGTACTTGCATCTGATATCGACGGGCTTTACAATAAAAATCCGCATCTTCATGACGATGCTCAACTTATTGAATCGGTATCGAATTTCGATGATATAGAAAGGTTTATTCAGGAAAAGAGCGGTGGAATCGGCACGGGTGGAATGACGTCAAAAATTGCTGCCGCTAAGGTATGTGCTGCGGAAAATATCGATGTCATTATCGTGAATGGCGGAAAAAGCAATTTTCTCAAGGGTTGTTTTAACGGTCAAATTCCACATACGAAATTTGTCAATACACTCCGTTATTCTTGAAAGACAGAAAAATAGCCAGCATCGCGAACGAAATTTCACCTGGTTTCCCAATCATGTATCAATGATCGGGCTTACTTTCACTCAGCTCAACAGGATCTACCGTTATCATTCTGTTTTCAACCACCCGCAGGACTTTGCTTGATTTTCCAAGTAATCCCAGCAGAATGGCGCCCACGCCAAAACTGAAAATTTCTCTGGAAATTTCAAATCTAGTAAAATTGAATGCCTTTAAAATCCTATTTATCACAAAAATGTTATACCCAAAATAAATTTCAAAACCGCAAATCCCTATTAAAAAGATTATTAGCACGTATATTTTGCTATTTCTAAAATAGCATTTAACGCTTACTATTCCCGCTTCCTGTCAATTGATTTTTTTTAATAACATTTTTCAAATAAGGTAAATAAAGGTAAACCAGGTAATTTACACCTTTAATGTAGGATATAGCCTTTGCAGTTTCGACATTGTAAACCTATCTTTGCAGGCAATTTGGACATAAGATAAAATTGCATCATGCCTAAAGACACTTCGATACGTTCTGTGCTGATTATTGGAAGCGGCCCCATTGTTATTGGACAGGCTTGCGAATTTGATTATTCTGGTTCCCAAGCTTCTCGATCACTGAGAGAGGAGGGGATAGAAGTATCACTGATCAATTCCAATCCAGCGACCATCATGACCGATCCGCTCACTGCCGATCATGTCTATTTGTTACCCTTAACACCGGAAAGTATCATACAGATATTGGAAGAACGCCAAATTGATGCTGTATTGCCAACCATGGGCGGACAAACAGCTCTTAATCTGGCCATTGAAGCCGGTAAAATGGGGATCTGGGAAAAGTACAACGTAAAACTTATCGGAGTGGACCTGAATGCCATAGAACTGGCGGAAAACAGAGAAGCTTTCCGAGAACTAATGGTCAATATCGGGCTTAAAGTGGCACCATCAAGGATCGCTAATTCTTTTCTGGAAGGTAAAGAAGCAGCCCAGGAAATTGGTTTCCCCTTAGTCATTCGTCCTTCTTATACACTCGGTGGAACGGGAGGCAGTTTCGTCCACGAAGAAAAAGAATTTGATGCTGCTCTTCGTCGCGGTCTTAATATGTCTCCTACTCATGAGGTACTCGTCGAGAAGTCTATCTTCGGCTGGAAAGAATTTGAATTAGAACTATTACGGGACGCCAAAGATAATTTGGTTATCATATGTACGGTCGAAAATCTGGATCCTATGGGGATCCATACTGGCGACAGCATTACCGTTGCCCCCGCCATGACCCTCTCCGATACTGCCTACCAGCGGATGCGCAACGAATCGATGATCGCCATGCGAGCGCTTGGTAATTTCGCCGGAGGCTGTAACATTCAATTTGCCATCAACCCGGATACCGAAGACATTATTGTCATTGAAATCAATCCCCGCGTTTCCCGTTCTTCAGCCTTAGCCAGTAAAGCTACCGGTTATCCCATTGCTAAGATCGCGGCGAAACTCGCCATCGGCTATTCTTTGGATGAGCTAAAAAATCAGATCACCAAAAACACTTCCGCCTACTTTGAACCAACCTTGGACTATGTGATCGTGAAAATGCCCCGCTGGAATTTCGAAAAATTCTATGGTGCCAACCACCTACTAGGTCTCCAAATGAAATCAGTAGGAGAAGTAATGGCCATCGGCCGTAATTTTCTCGAAGCAATGCAAAAGGCCGTCCAATCACTTGAAAATGACCGGATGGGCCTGGGAGCAGATAAAAAGGAATGGATCAAAACGGCCGACATTCTCAACCGCCTGGAAAGGGCTAGTGATGACCGGATATTCAGAGTAAAGGACGCCCTGCGGCTCGGGGTTCCCGCAAAGACGGTAAGAAAACTAACGAGAATCGACCCATGGTTTATTAAACAAATTAAAAGGCTGGTCAAGAAGGAAAAAGAACTGATGAACTACAACGTAGCTGAAGATATTCCTGCCGACTTTTTTCGGGAACTCAAATCTTTGGGTTATTCTGATGCTCAAATCGCCTGGGTAATGCGCCTCAAGGAATCAGAAGTGACCAGGCAAAGAAAAAAACTCGGCATTCGTAGAACTTATAAAATGGTAGATACTTGCGCTGCCGAGTTCGAAGCGCAAACGCCTTACTTTTATTCTACTTTTGATCAGGAAAATGAAAGTATTCCCACTGATAAGAAAAAGATCCTGGTCCTTGGTTCCGGTCCCAACCGGATCGGTCAGGGCATCGAATTTGACTACTGCTGCGTTCACGGGGTAATGGCCATTCGGGAGGTCGGTTATGAAGCCATTATGGTAAATTGTAACCCAGAAACCGTATCGACAGACTTTGATATTGCGGACAAATTATATTTCGAACCCGTTTTCTGGGAACACCTCGAAGAAATATTGGAACTGGAAAAACCGGCCGGTATCATCGTACAGCTCGGAGGTCAAACTGCGCTTAAACTTGCCCGTCAATTGCACGAAAATGGCTATCCGATCGTTGGGACCAGCTTTGAGTCCATGGATTTAGCAGAGGACCGCGGTGCTTTTTCTGATCTATTGAAAGAATTGGGTATCCCTTATCCGCGGTACGGCGTAGCAGAAGACGCCGACCAGGCTCTCGCGGTCGCACATGAAGTTAGTTACCCCGTTTTAGTTCGTCCTTCTTACGTATTAGGAGGCCAGCGGATGCGGATCGTGATCAACGATGATGAACTGGAGCAGCATGTTTTAAGTATTTTCAAACATATGCCGGACAATCGCGTGCTCATCGACCAATTCCTGGAAAGGGCCAAAGAGGCTGAGATCGATGCGATCAGTGACGGGGAGGAAGTCCACATTATGGGCATCATGGAGCACATCGAACCTGCTGGTATTCACTCTGGTGATAGCTCTGCGGTATTACCTACCTACAGCTTATCTGTGGAAGCGGTTGCCAAAATGGTAGAATACACCAAAAAGATAGCGAAGGCCTTACAGATCAAAGGTTTGATCAATATCCAGTTCGCGATAAAAGATGATCACGTTTATGTCATCGAAGCTAATCCGCGTGCATCCAGAACTACTCCTTTTATCGCCAAAGCTTATGAGGTACCTTATTTAAAGATCGCCACCAAAGTGATGCTGGGTACGCATAAACTCAGTGATTTCGATATTAAGCCTAAACCGGGCGGCTACGCGATCAAGGTACCGGTATTTTCTTTTGAAAAATTCCCGGATGTCGATAAGAACCTGGGGCCGGAAATGAAATCAACAGGGGAAGCAATACGGTTTATCAAGGATCTCTCTGATCCATTCTTCAGAGAACTGGACCGGCAACGGTATATGTATTTGGCACGGTAATTCTGACGGGAAAGGCAGGGTAGCGTGTAAGTACCACCAGTTCATTTCGTCTAAGGTGCCGCTCCGGCGGAGCTCAGGTACAGGTTTACTGCTGCGGTTACAAAGGTGGCGCTTCTCCGAAGCTTACACGGTAGCAATTCCCCAAAAATGCTTTTCATCACCCATAGATTCACCTGTGCAATTAAAGCCATTTCATCCAACACCGCTGAGCAATCATGGGAAATCATGAGAAAATTTGAGAAAGGATCTGTATTTTAAGACTTTAATACATTAATTGGACTTTTGACATAGCATTCCAAGTGTTTGATAATCAATTGAACAAGGCACTTCGGGATAATCGTCTTACTTGCATTTATCTACTGATTATCAGATTGTTACTGTTGCTCTATCTAGCGTCAAAAGTCTAAGCATTAAAAAAGCATCCATGAAATCTTCCGTTCTAAGCAACCTATTCTTTTTGTCTCCTAGTCGAAACCTTAATCTGATTTCATTCTTTGGTATTCTATTTCTGGGCAGTGGTTATGCACAGTCCCTTCGCCCCTATAGTGCCAACCCATTCTATTGGGAATACAATGGCCAGCCCATCCTCTTATTAGGAGGCACTGATAACGACAACCTCTTTCAAACATCCGAACTGGAAGAACACCTCGATTTGCTCCTCAGCGTAGGCGGCAATTACGTTCGCAATACGATGAGCTCCAGGGACGAAGGAGACTTTTGGCCCTTTAAGCAATCGGACAATGGCCAATACGATTTGAACGAATGGAACGATCTTTACTGGCAGCGCTTTGAAAACTTCTTAAAGCAAACCAATGAGCGTGGTATTTTCGTACAAATTGAAATATGGGACAAATGGGATATGGCTCCCGGACGTTGGAAAGATAATCCCTGGTATCCGGACAACAACATCAACTATTCCTTCCAGGATACGAAGCTGAAAGCTGCTTACAAAGAGTTTCATTTGGAAGCTCACGACTTTTTCAACGCGGTTCCGCTTAACAAAGCAGAACAAATAAAAAAAAGTGAAAAGACACTTCAAAATTCCTTCTAATTTTTATTAGATTAATCTAACTTTATAAATTTGCAGTGGCTAATTTTTTCGTTACTCTAATCTAATAAATTCAACACAATGAAAAAATTCATTCGCCATAGACTGTTATTCTTGCCCATTCTATTGCTTGCATATACCTTTGCAGGTTATGGTCAGAACGCCTCCGTTTCCGGAAAGATTAGTAATACATCGGGGGAGGGTTTAAGCTTTGCCACGGTAGCCATTGTAAATTCCCCTTATGGAACAATCACCAATGAAAAGGGCGAATACAAGCTTACTGAATTACCTTCCGGCGAGATTAATCTTGAGGTCAGGCTATTAGGTTACCGTAGCCAGAGTATTACCCTTCAATTAAAAGAGGGTGAAAGTTTAGTCCGCGATTTTAACCTTGAAAAGGACGTCTTGCGTCTGGACGACATTGTCGTGTCCGCTACTCGTAATGCAGTGTCGACCTACAATGCTCCAATAATTGTCAATCGTATTGACGACCGCATTTTTCAACAAACCCAATCGCTAAGTTTGTCAGAAGGATTGAATTTTTCACCGGGACTGCGCTTGGAGAACAATTGCCAGAATTGCGGTTTCACCCAATTGCGCATGAATGGTTTAGACGGTCCTTACACCCAGATCCTTATCAATAGCCGCCCTGTTTTTTCCACTCTCGCCGGTGTTTACGGCTTGGAGATGATCCCTACGAATATGGTAGAAAAAGTGGAGGTAGTTCGTGGTGGTGGTTCGGCACTTTACGGCGGTAATGCCATTGCCGGTACGGTAAATATTATCACCAAAGATCCCATCAGCAATAGTTTTGAAGTAGGTACCAATTTAAGTTTAATTGATGGTAATACTCCTGACAGAGCGATCAGTGTCAACGGTAGTATCGTAGATGATAAGCAAAAAAAGGGATTGAGCTTTTATGCCTTTAATCGAGACAGAGATCATTGGGATGCCAATGGAGATGAGTTTTCGGAAATAACAGTATTGGAAAATACGACTTTCGGCTTGGATGCATTTTACAATCCGGATGAATGGAGTAAGATAAAACTCAATTTATTTACGATCGATGAGTTCCGTAGGGGAGGAAACCTTTTTGACCTGCCGCCGCATCAAACCGATATTACGGAGCAGTTGGATCACCGCATTCTGGGCGGTAATATTTCCTATGAACGGTTTTCAAGGAACCTAAAGCATAAATTTTCTATTTACAGCTCCATCACTCGCGTTGAAAGGGAGAGTTATTACGGAGGCGGCGGGCGCATTCTTGGTCCGGATGATCAATTAACGGAAGACGACCTGCTGGCCATCAATGCTTACGGTGAATCAAATGATATTTCCCTGGTTAACGGCATTCAATATGCTTACGAATTTTCAAATGAATGGCTGCTAACCGCTGGCACAGAGCATCAATATAATGATGTATTGGACGAAATGCCGGGGTACAACCGCCGCATTGATCAGGAAGTAAGTACGCTGGGATCTTATGGCCAATTACAATGGAAACCCACTGAAAAATGGTCTTTCCTGCTTGGAGCTCGATATGACCAAACCAGCCTTGATGGTATTTATGAATTGGATATAGAACAATTTACCAATGACCAGGATTTTGGGGTGTTTGTGCCTCGGTTTACGGCTATGTATTCTATGCCGGTTGGCCTGAAAATACGTATGTCCTACGCTCAGGGCTACCGGGGGCCCCAGGCTTTTGATGAAGATCTGCACATTGAAACCGTGGGCGGAGCGGCTCTGTTCACTCAATTGGATCCCGACTTGGAAATCGAGCGTTCCAATAGCTTTAATGCTTCCCTTGACTATACGTACCGGAAAGGAAATTTCGAATCCAATTTTGTAGTTGATGGCTTTCATACCCATTTGGAAAACCCTTTTATCAATGCCAATCAAACGCAGTTACCCAATGGTATTGCCGTCATTTCCAAACGAAACGGCAGCGGCGCTGCGGTTGCCGGAGCTAATGTAGAAGCCAACCTGGCTTTTTCGGATAAATGGATCGTCCAGGCCGGTGGAACCGTTCAAATGGCTGAGTACGAGAAAGCGGAAGAGATCTGGGCACCCGAAGAGATCACAGACGCCAATCAGGATAGTATTGTAACCACCAGCAATCTGCTGCGCACACCTAATACCTATGGTTATTTAACTACCACCTGGAATCCTACGAAGTCACTTAGCCTTTCTGCCTCCAGTATTTATACCGGGCCAATGGATGTGCCGCACGTCATTGATCCCGATACGGAGTATACTATTTTGGAACGAACACCCAGTTTTGTTGAACTGAATTTAAAAGGAGCCTACAAGATCAAATTAGACGAAGCGTTTCATCTCGATTTATCAGTAGGCGTACAAAATTTATTCAATAATTATCAGGAAGACTTTGACCTCGGGGCAGACCGGGATGCGGGTTACATCTACGGCCCCGTTCGACCGAGGACTTTGTTTATGAGCTTGAAGTTTCATTTTGAGCGGTTTTAACGACTTATTTCTTTCCTCGTCGTTTCTGCAGCTCCCTTAGCAAAAAAGCCCTGAAATCGCGCTCTGCTTTTCCTAGCATAGCGATTTGTCGGACTGATATCACACTTTTCAACTTTTGGTAATAAGCTTTTTTAGCCTTGAGCAGAGCCTCTTCGGAATCCAGGCGTCTCTGGATAACTTGCTCTACTTCTTCATCAGACATATTGGCAATAGATTTTGTGCTGCGCGCACTTTGTCGAATTTGTTTCTGCTCTGCTTCAAATTCGTTATAAAGCGGCCAGAATTGCTGCGATTGTTTGGAGGTTAGTTGTAACTTATCCGTAATGAAGGCTACACGCATCGAACGAACGCGTTCCGCAATGGGACCTTCTAATTGCTCTTCCAAATCGTCTTGGGCAAGTATTGTAAAGGTAGCAAGGACGAAAAGTCCTGTGAAAAAATATTTCATTCTATAGTAATTCTTCAAGTTCTTGAATATCAATTTCATCAATCATTTCTTCCAGTACTTTGTCTAATTCTTCTCCCTCGAGCGCATCCGTTGAAAATTCTCTCAGGATCACCGGGTCCTCAATAACATTGGTAATCAATTCGATATCGAATTCATCAATATTATGAAGGATATACTTTTGTATTTCTTCAGTCGACAAGTCATTGGTTGTTGCGTACAAGTGATCTTCTGTTTGCCTGGTGAACAAAACCACAGCAATAACGATAACCCCGGTAACTATCGCAAGGCGTAGCGCAACTTGCGGCATCAGTAATGTTTGCAGTAAGCCTGCCAGCTGATCTATCCAACCGGGCTGCGAAGGTATAGATTGAGGCTTCACCTTTGCCAGCATTTCATCCGATAACTTGGAAAAATAATCCTGAGGCACCTCAAAACCATCTCCTTCTTTGCGCAAATCCGCCAAAAAGGGCGCAATTTCTCT
>CAZHNG010000025.1:10045-25677 GCA_964533785.1 uncultured Saprospiraceae bacterium
GATTGTGCTTCATATTTCATTCATTTTCAATTGTGTTTCAATTTTCTTAGCGGCGTGATGATAAGATGCTTTTAAGGCCCCTACGGATGTATCCAGTATTTCGGCCATTTGCTTGTAGGGCATTTCCTCGTAGTAGCGCATATTGAAAACCACTCTCTGTTTCTCAGGTAGACCTTCCAGTATTTTTTGCAACTGTATCTGTAGCTCATCACCATCGAAAAAAGGATCTGCCGTCAATTGATGCGCCAGGTGTGATTCTTCATCATCGATCGAATTTACCGCCCGCCGTTTCCGTTTCTTTAAAAAAGTGAGAGACTCATTTGTCACAATCCGGTACAACCAGGTGTACAAACTTGAATTCCCCTTAAATCTATGGATGTTTTTAAATATCTTAACTAGTGTATTTTGTAAGACATCGTTGGCATCCTCATGGTCAACCACAATGCGCCGGATCGTCCAGTACAACTTCTCGTTGTACGCTTCCATAAGCAACCGAAACCCTTTTTCAACATTACCACTTTGCTGAAAGGCTTTAACGATTTGCTCATCTGTTACCGATCGTGATGCGTCCTTCAAAATACACTACATTTGTATTGTTTGACGAGGGAAAAAGGGAAAGGTTTAATGAAGAGGGGAAAAGTTTTTTAAGATTGAATCAATACACCAATTACTTTATACACAGAATAGCACTTGTTTAGGTATACCAATCCTGAATCACGTGTTATCCCATCACTCCTCCACCGCGAACACCTTATCAATACACCCCAATTCCAACACGGTATGATTCTTTTCCGGCTGAAAATAATACATCTGAGCAAATTTCACCCCCCAATTAATTTCCTGGCTAGAATATGAGCTACTACAATACACAACCTGTGCATAACTTTCATCGTAACCTTCCAGCAGAATTAGAAACTCAACTTCCATTTCTCTTAAATCTGCTGCTGTTTTTTTGTAGAGTGGATTGTCTTCTGTTATTGGATGGACAATGGTCCAATTGAGTGGTAAGAGCATCACCTTTTCTCTTTCTAGTTCTAATGGAGCAAACCGCCTGACCTTCTTACCCTCTTCGGTTTTTTCCAGCCAGCTCATAGTAACAGTAGCTTTCAAATTGATGATCTTATTATCCCGGCGATTGGCAATACGAAACTGAAAACTAGTTATATCATAATAAGGCGCAATGATAGCCTTATTGCTAAAAGCCAGCATTGCTTTGGGTTTTGCGAAACGTGCAAAAAACAATCCTGTTGCTAACGCAAAAGCCATCAGTCCTACTAAAGCATCAAGCGAGGCAAAGACATTAGCGGCAAAACCCACTGGGCTCATTGCTCCGTAGCCCACCGTTGTAAAGGTTTGAATGCTGAAAAAGAAAGCATGAGCAAAATCGAGCGAAAAGCCGCCATCGTGCACGCCGGATATCGCATCGATCCCTATGATCACGAATCCTAGTGCAAAAACCGAATTTACAAAAACGTAAAAAATCAGAATGATCAAAAAAAACTTACCCCACGACATCTCCACCAAGTCCTGATAGGGGGTCCAAGCTGCCATTCCAGTTTTAACAACATTAAATGATCCATCTTTATTGATCAAGCGTTGTCCAGTTTCATTCAATTTATCGCCAAATCCTAAATCGGTATTCGTCCCTTCATCCTGGTTTTTGATAAAAGTATTTCTAAAATTCGGAAGCTTAAATTCCATAGTATGTTTTTTACTTAGTTAGTGACAGAGGAATAAACCCGTCATTTTGTAGGCAAACCTATTACCCCGAACAACTCAGCCAACTCAAAAAAGCGGACGGATCGTTTAATCATTACTAAACAAGATTAGATTTTATCCGTTATGATGTCTATTCAACAATTTTACGCAATCAACGACCGCTCCTTAAATGGATGATTTTTCGGCTAGGTAATTTTTTCATTTTCTTATCAAATTTGTTAGCTTTGACGGCCTTTTGAAAAATGAGGCCTTTAAAATAACCCTGTTAGACAAATTGATCAACAGCCCATATTCAAAAATGACAGTCCAAATTAGAAAAACCAACTCCCAAAAACTGGTTTACACCATAATCAACTGATAAAAAATGGGTTAGAGATTTGACAAACCTACATTTTTTCATATCTTAATTGTTATTTTAAATTAAATGTACCGAACTGTAATGATTGGTATTTGAAAAACTTGTGTTTCCTATGACATTGACGACAGATTCTTTACATGGGGCTTTGCAGCAGTATTTTGGTTTTGACAGTTTTAAAGGTAACCAAGAAACAATTATAAAAAGCGTTCTCGATCAGAAAGATACCTTTGTGATCATGCCCACCGGAGGCGGTAAATCCTTGTGCTATCAACTTCCCGCTTTGATGCTCGATGGAACGGCAATTATCATTTCCCCCTTAATTGCTTTAATGAAAAATCAAGTAGACTCCATCCGCAGCTACAGCCAACAAGATGAAGTGGCTCACTTTCTCAATTCATCCCTTACCAAAGCACAAATGAAACAGGTAAAACAGGATATCCTGGACCAGAAAACCAAAATCCTGTTCATCGCTCCTGAAACCTTAACTAAAGATGAAAACATAGCGTTTTTCAGAAAGGTAAATATATCTTTTGTTGCTGTTGATGAGGCACACTGTATTTCTGAATGGGGACACGATTTCCGCCCCGAATACCGCCGTATACGCGCCATGCTCGATGGAATCGGCGACAACATACCCGTGATCGCACTTACCGCCACTGCAACCCCTAAGGTACAATCGGATATCGTTAAGAACCTCAACATGGAAGGACAAAATACCTTCGTCGCTTCCTTTAACAGGGAAAACTTGTATTACGAGGTGCGTCCCAAAGGGAAAAAAGAGCAGACCATAAAGAGCATTATCCAAATTATAAAGAAAGTACCGGGCCAATCCGGCATCATTTATGTCCAAAGTCGAAAATCAGCGGAAGAGATCGCCAAGGCACTTATTGTAAATGATATAAAAGCAGCCCCCTATCACGCCGGCCTTGACGCCAAAACGCGCTCCAAAACACAGGATGATTTCCTTATGGAAGAAATTGATGTCATCGTCGCTACTATTGCCTTTGGCATGGGAATCGACAAGCCTGACGTCCGCTTTGTCATCCATTATGATATCCCCAAAAGTATCGAAAATTACTACCAGGAAACTGGACGTGCCGGCAGAGACGGGCTTAAAGGAGACTGCATCGCTTTCTATTCTTACAAAGATATCTTACGGCTAGAGAAATTCCTGCGCGATAAACCCGTCTCCGAAAGAGAAATGGGCATGCAACTTATGCAGGAGGTAATGGCTTACGCCGAAACAACCGCCTGCCGGCGTCGCTTTCTCCTCCACTATTTCGGTGAAAATTACGATGATGCGCAGTGTGACAATATGTGTGATAATTGCCGGTACCCAAAAGAAAAAGTTGAGGTCAAAGAGGAAATGGTCGATGCGCTAAAAGTTATTATCGACCTGGAAGAAAATTTCGGCATCAAAGAATTACTAGACTTCATTACCGGGAATGAGACCAAGCAAATGAAAGACTACCGGTTCGACCAAAAAGAACTATTTGGTATCGGTAAAGATAAAGATTCAAGGTTCTGGAGTTCTGTTCTGCGCCAAGCTCTTCTCAATAATCTTATCTACAAAGACATCGAAAGTTATGGTTTATTAAAAATGAGAAAAGAAGGCCATGAATTTCTGCAGTATCCTCAATCTGTTCTCATCCCATTGAATCATAATTATGATGAGATAACCCAATACGATGACGAAAGTAACGGTCAAACAGCAGTATTGGACCAGTCATTGATGAAAATGCTAAAAGAATTACGCAAAAAGGAAGCTAAACTTCACGATGTGCCGCCGTTCGTAATTTTCCAGGATCCTTCACTAGAAGACATGGCTACCCAATACCCTATCAACATGGAGGACATGTCAAAGATAACCGGTGTTAGCCAGGGTAAGGCCCAGCGGTACGCAAAGCCCTTCGTTGAACTTATAAAAGACTACGTTGAAACCAATGATATCGAAAGGCCCACCGATTTTGTCGTTAAACAAGTTGCCAACAAATCCAAAAGTAAAGTAAATATCATTCAAGGTATCGATCGAAAAATCCCATTGGAAGATATCGCTAAATCCAATGATATGTCCATGGAAGAGCTGATCCATGAAATGGACGCTATTGTCAATTCAGGCACCAAACTTAACCTTGATTATTACCTGGAAGAAAATATCGACGAATATTCCCGCGAAGATATCTTTGACTATTTTATGGATGCAAAGACCGACTCCGTAGAAAAAGCCTATGAGGAGCTAAAAGAAGATGATATTACAATGGAAGAAATCCAATTGATACGCATCAAATTTTTATCTGAAATGGCGAATTAGAGACAATACGATGTTTTCCAGGTTGCAAGTGTTTATAAAGGGCAGGGCTATCTCTGAATCATGATGGTTATTTTGTCTTGCCCAGGCCTTTTTCTTTTTTCTAAACCTCAACGTGAATCATGAACATCCAAATCATCAATGGTCCAAACCTCAACCTCTTGGGAAAAAGAGAACCTGAAATCTATGGCTCTGAGACTTTTGAAGATTTTTTTACATCATTGCAAGATAAGTTTTCCACTATTAACATTGACTATTATCAAAGCAATAGGGAAGGTGACCTCATAGACAAATTACAGGAGGTTGGTTTTCATTATGATGGCATCATTCTCAATGGCGGTGCGTATACCCACTATTCAATAGCCATTGCTGATGCAATTACCGCAATTACTACCCCCGTTATCGAGGTTCACATTTCCAATGTTTACGCCAGAGAATCATTTCGTCATCACTCCTTTTTTTCAGCTCATTGCATCGGGGTAATAGTGGGCTGTGGTTTGAAAGGGTATGAGCTAGCTCTCCGTTATTTTTTATAGATTTAAAAATCGAAGAGGGAAACAGGAGTCATCCCTTATTTTTCGGCAACGTAGAAAACCGAACACGTTATTCCTTTATCACTGATCATCAAAATGTTGCCCGTAATACATTCGTGTTATGAAACGCGCAACCTACAACCAGCAATTTCTCATGTAGAACTTACACGTAGAAAAAATCGCCACAAACCTGCCTGCCGATACCGTCATAGCCGTCACGGGCAGGCAGGAACACAAAATTGCACTAATCTTTTTTGTAAGGATTTTGAGCTTTTGTGCTTTGGTGGCAACCTACGTACGTTTCACATAAGAAATTACTGACCTACAACAGAAATCCGCCTTAAAAGTATTGGCAATCAACAAAGAATGAAAGTTATTCAAACCCCGGGATAACTCATGCTCTGATCCATTATTCCTTTTCCCTCAAAGTCGGATACTCAATCCCCAACTGCTCCAGGTAAGAGTCGTATTTCGTTTCATCGTAATAAAACGGTTCTAATTGCGGGCGAAACTCATTCATAATTTCCTTATTCAGATAAATAGCCGGTTTATCCTTTTCCGTTACCATTGGAATATATTGCTGTTTCATACCTTGTTCATTGCGGAAATAATCCCAGGCTTTTTCCACCAATTCCGGTTGTAGAAATAGATCGAGTAAAGTCATAGCTTCCACCTTTGCCCCTGAAATAACACCTTTATGAGCAATAGGCGTTGCCATTGCGATCGCATTGGACCAATGATGTCCTTGCAACCCCGGAATATTGGAGGGGAATCTTAAAGTAACGGTGGGTAATTTCCAGGAAATATCACCAATATCATCTGATCCGCCGCTGACCGGATTCCGAACAGGAAGACCGATGGTGTCTAATTTCACATCCAATCCGTTGGTATCTCTAGGAGAATTTACTTCTCTTTGCACCGCTCTTGCCAGCTTCTGATCTGCTTCGCTCCATTCGGGCAGCCCTACTTTTCTGATGTTTCCGTACATAGTTTCTGCAATAACCTTATTAAAATGACGCGGCCAGGCCGAACCTAGCACTTTCCGGGATACTTTGGTATTGGTCATCATGGCAGCACCTTCCGCGATTTTATTGGCACGTTGGTACACTTCCATGATCTTAGGGTAAGTCACATGACGAAAATAGTACCAAATAGAAGCTTTGGGCGGTACAACATTGGGTTGATCGCCACCATTTTTGATCACGGAATGGGAGCGGTGAATGGGATCTAGGTGTTCCCGGGCGTATTGCCAACCAATATTCATCAATTCTACCGCATCGGCCGCACTTCTTCCCCGCCAGGGAGAGCCGGCAGCGTGTGCAGCCTCCCCTTCAAAGGTATATTCTACCGATATCAAGCCCGTACCCCGCGATTGACCGTAAGAAACACTCATATTACTACTCACGTGCGTAAAAATACAAGCATCAACGTCATCAAAATAGCCATCGCGTGTAAAAAAAGCTTTGGTACCGACCAATTCTTCTGCCACCCCCGGCCATATAATTATTGTTCCGGGAATATTCTCCCGCTCCATAATTTCTTTTACCGACAATACGGCCACCACATTCAATGGGGTACCGGAATTATGCCCCTCGCCGTGGCCGGGAGCACCTTCGATCATTGGATCATGATATGCCACGCCCGGCTTTTGAGAAGCTTTCGGGATACAATCTAAATCACTGCCGACAGCGATTACGGGTTTTCCCGATCCCCATACTGCCCACCACGCCGTTGGAATACCGGAAATACCGTATTCGATTTCAAAACCATTTTCTTCTAAAATATCGGTTATGTACTTGGAAGTTTCCACTTCCTGAAACCCTAATTCAGCAAAACTGAAGACTTTGTCTACCATCACTTGCGCCATTTTAGACCTGGCTTCCACTTTCTGCTCGACTTCTGTCTTCAGTTCAGCAATTTTGCCCTCAGAATATCCAGCGCTCTGCCCTAAAACCAATGTGGAGAAAAAAATTATTGTAAAAATAATTGACGTGCTTTTCAAGATTTTCATTGTTTTTTCGTTTTGAAACTAAATTAGAGAAAAACTTTTATCTAAAAGGTTCTTAAACAACATGAAACTACTCCTTTTTTTCGTTTTCTTAATCCCAACTAAAGTTTTTTGCCTCATCAATATTTCCGGCAAAGTGATCGATCTGCAATCCAATACTCCCATTGAGTATGCCAATATCTACGTGCAAGGCACTTTGAAGGGCACCCTAAGCGATCGCAACGGCACATTTGAGATCAGCGGCCTTCAGCTTTCAGATATCTTGGTGGTTTCTGCTATAGGCTATGAAGAATTGGAGATAGCTATTGCCGAACTGGAAGGAGACCTATACCTCAAGCCTACCGTGTATAACCTGGCAGAAGTAGTCATACCTTCTGGTAACTCTACCGTAGAAGAGTATGGTTTCACCAGACAAAAGCTTAAAAGAAAAAATATTTCTACCCTTTCACATGGTCTGATCTGGGACGGTAAAAATGTGTCCAACACTGCAGCACAGGCTGCAAGACATATCACAAACCCTGACGAAAAAGTAGGGTTTATCCAATCCATTAGTTTTTATATTCATTCTATGGGTCAGCCAGAGACTCCATTTCGGATCAGATTGATCGAAATGGATGAAAATAATCGCCCCTGGCGGGAAATGATCACCGAGAACATAGTCGTGCAAGCGGCCGAGGGTGACTCTTGGTTGGAGGTAGATCTATCAAAAGAAAAATTACTTTTCCCCAAAAATGGATTCCTTGTTTCTATGGAATGGTTACAAACGAATACCCGGGATTTCTGGTACGAAACAACTTTCAAAAAAATCATGAAAAACAATCCCGTTTATGAAGACTGGAAAAGCCAGAATAAAAACCGAAACACTTTTTGGGGTTACGGCCAGATCATTGGACTTTACAATTCCGGAGAAACGGGCAGCCGCTGCTGGAGAAGTGACATCCAAACGCCATGGTATTCTTTCCTCAATAAAAGCGGCGAATTGATGATCAAAGCTAAAATCAAAACCTGGGAATAATTTCTCATCGGCCATTGAAGATATCCTTGGGTATTCCAAGAGTCAGCAGATGCCGTTTATTTTATTTGTTTAAGAGGTTTATGTGTCCGTGAGATTGAAATAAACGAATCAATCTATCAACATGGCAAACAAACAGGAGTTACACTGTCTCCACTGAAAGGCTTGGTCATATAATCGTCTGCACCGGTTTCTAGTCCTAAAACTTTATCAATTTCCTCTGACTTCGCCGTTAACATTAGTATTGGCGTATAACGCTTCTGCATCCGGATCCGGCGACATACCTCCATACCATCTAATTTCGGTAGCATCAAATCCAGTACAATCAAGTCAAAATTACGACTCGTGGCCGCCTTTAGTCCAGCTTCTCCATCGTAAGCTCTGGTCAAATTGCAGTTTAAATCCTTTAAATGGATTTCCAACAAATCAATGATATCCAGATCGTCCTCTACAACCAGTACCTTTTTCATCTGAAAAATTTTGAACAAATTATAAATTCTTTATCACAAAACTTTCACAATACCCGGTATTCTAGAGGGTATAATTGATTATAATGTCGTAACTTAGACACTATAACATTTATCTTAGTATTTTCTTTATTATCGCCACCTCAGTAAAAATTTCACAAAAGGTTACAAAGCAAAACTTTAACGCGATCAATAGATCACTTTTCTTTACTGTGATACTTTTGTGATCACTTTGTGATCATTTTGTAACAAATCATATCTAGTTTTACTAAATACCATAATCATTGTTAAGCCGGGTATTGGTGTTTTGACTTGGTTGTTTGGAGGTTTTAGTGAAATCCATACCGACCCAAAATAAATGCATCCCATTTGAACATATCTTTCAAACGCATTTATTCAATCTAAATACAAATTATATGATGTCCTTTGAATTACGCTTTTTCAAAGGCAGTAAGACTTTTAACGCAGCACAATTGCTAGCAATGTGCTTGTTCCTACTGTCCTTTCCCAAAGTTCACGCCCAAATTGTTATCAATGAAATCTTCCCGGGCGGAACCGTAGAACTAAAAAATATTGGCGAAAATACCATTGACCTCTCGGATTATTGGTTATGCGAATTTCCCGACTACCAAAGGATCGGTGATTCCAATTTAGCTTGCGAAGGCAGCTCAACCTCTCTGGAACCAGGCGCCATTATTGCAGTAGACGATTTTAATGTCATTGATGCTGATGACGGTGAAGTTGGACTATATTCTACTAATAGCTTTGGCGATCCTTCGGCTCTTGTTCATTATGTACAATGGGGATCCGGCCGTCATCGCCGCGCCAGTGTGGCTGTGCAAGCTGGCATCTTACAATCTACGGATCAATTTGTTCCAGCTTTTGGGCCAATGGAATCCCTGGCTTACGACGGAGCTGGTAACTCTCCGCTGGATTGGCAGGTCTTAATGATCCCTACTATCTGCGAAGAAAATGCTGTATGCGACGTTGACGGTGGCGAATTATCCGGTGGGCCCTTTCAATTTTGTGTAGGGGATGGTATTGATGATTTTGTCTCTGGTATTATCCTTGTAGGTAATGAAGGCCCTAACACTCAATGGATCGTTACAAATGAAGAAGGGATCATATTGGGGCTTCCTCCTTCTCCGGAAGCGGTCAATTTTGATGGTGCCGGAACTGGTGTATGTTTCATCTGGCACCTCAGCTTTGAAGAGGGAATTCAAGGATTGGAAGTTGGATTGAATGCCAATGACCTTGCAGGCTGCTCTGACCTCTCCAACCCGATTACCGTGGAAAGGATCGGCGTCAACGGTGGGGAACTTACCACTGCCGACGGACTTACCGAACTGGAAATCTGTGCCGGCGACGGTAACTCCGACGCTTTCGACGTCACCCTTACCGGCGCCGCAGGACCAAACTCTGCCTGGGTCATTACCGACGATCAACTGAACATCCTGGCTTTGCCCGATCCTCCTCCTTTCGACCTCGAAGGGGCAGGTCCTGGTATTTGCCTCATCTGGCACCTCAGCTTCGCCGACGGTCTGACGGGCGCTGAAGTTGGCGCTAATGCCGGAGAGCTCGAAGGATGCTTCGACCTTTCCAACCCGATTACCGTGAAAAGAATCGGCGTCAACGGTGGGGAACTTACCACTGCCGATGGACTCACCGAACTGGAAATCTGTGCCGGCGACGGTAACTCCGACGCTTTCGACGTCACCCTTACCGGCGCCGCAGGACCAAACTCTGCCTGGGTCATTACCGACGATCAACTGAACATCCTGGCTTTGCCCGATCCTCCTCCTTTCGACCTCGAAGGGGCAGGTCCTGGTATTTGCCTCATCTGGCACCTCAGCTTCGCCGACGGTCTGACGGGCGCTGAAGTTGGCGCTAATGCCGGAGAGCTCGAAGGATGCTTCGACCTTTCCAACCCGATTACCGTGAAAAGAATCGGCGTCAACGGTGGGGAACTTACCACTGCCGATGGACTCACCGAACTGGAAATCTGTGCCGGCGACGGTAACTCCGACGCTTTCGACGTCACCCTTACCGGCGCCGCAGGACCAAACTCTGCCTGGGTCATTACCGACGATCAACTGAACATCCTGGCTTTGCCCGATCCTCCTCCTTTCGACCTCGAAGGGGCAGGTCCTGGTATTTGCCTCATCTGGCACCTCAGCTTCGCCGACGGTCTGACGGGCGCTGAAGTTGGCGCTAATGCCGGAGAGCTCGAAGGCTGCTTTGACCTTTCCAACCCGATTACCGTGAAAAGGAAAACAGGAGAGGATTGTGATGACATCCTAGAAGAGGGCCCTGATGTTGAATTAACGATTTCAGCGCCAGAGGAATACCAAATTTTCGAAACCTTTACCTATACACTAGTGCTGACGAACAATGGCACAGAAAGTGCTTCAAATATTCAGGTTGACGCAGCAATACCAGAAGGTACAGCTTTTGCCGGCAGCTCTGCGACGAAAGGTGACTATGGTCCTTTTTTCCAAAGATGGGAGGTAGAGGTATTGGAAAGTGGAGAAAGTGCGTCATTGGAAATTAACGTCTATCCCCTCATTGAAGGTACGACGATTACTAATTTTGTTCAGGTAATTGCCATGGATGAAGAGGATGTAGACTCTAGTCCTGATAATGGAATAGCACCCAATCCGGTTGAGGATGACGAAGCTGTGGCGATAGTTCAATCTGCGGTCATTCCCCCCATGGGTGGGATAGCGGCTGACCTGGAATTAAACATCTCAACCGAAGAAGAGAATTACCAAATTTACCAGGACTTCACCTATGTTGTCGAATTAACGAATAATGGACCTGATGATGCTTCTAACATTGTAGTGTCTTTACCATTTCCGGAAGGAATGGTATATTCAAACAGCGAAACAGAATTGGGTAGATATGGTTTTATTTTCCAACAATGGGAAATTCCAAGCTTAGGTGTCGGTCAAACAACGATCTTGCGTTTAACTTTATTCCCACTGGTAGAAGATACTGAACTCGTATTCTACGGCCAGGTTTCCCAGGTAGACCAGGAAGATCCTGATTCTACGCCCAATAATGGAGAAGCACCAATGGTCGTTGAAGATGATGAAGCAGTAACAAGTAACAGTTCAATGGGCTCGGGCTTTGTCCACAGTCCATTTGATCTAGGAAAAAATCAGTCATCAACAATTACTAATGTGTACCCCAACCCAGCAAGCATAGCAATTCAAGTAGAAACGAAGAGTACGACAAGCCATAGAACATTAGTAAATATTGTAGACAATCAAGGTCGCATCATTGAACAAATGAGGCAACAACTCACAAAAGGTTTCAATCAATTTTCCATCGATGTTTCAAGGCTAAACAGTGGGAAATACTTTCTTGTATTTGACGAAAAAAGGGTACCTTTTATGGTAACCAGGTAGCAATATGATTGTTATATAAGATTTAAATAAATAATATATCAAAAGCCAGGTAGATTCCATTTTTACCTGGCTTTTTTTAGTTATGTCTGCTCAGGCAAACAGAATTAATAAATAAACCTTACTTTTGCACTAAAGAGGCTAAAACAATTGTGTTGTAGATATACTGGCAAAAGCTAATAAGCAAATACTTTCCGAAAAAGTAGTTTCGATATTCCCCTTTAAGTTCGACTCAGTCACCCGTATTTTCCTGGTTTATTCTGTTTAATGATTTGCAAAAACTGATTAAATAATGAGATATTTTATAGTGGTATTCATTTTTCTTGCTGTACAACAGTGCCTGCAAAGTCAGGTAAAGCCGCTACTTAACGCTCATCTGGAAGATGATTATGGACAACGCAAACCTTTGTATAATGCTCTTGAATATGGATTTAGGAGCATTGAAATAGACCTTCATCTCGTTGACGGTGAACTTTTAGTTTCCAACAGGCACCCATCCCCTAAACACGACCGCACGCTTGAGCAACTCTATCTTCTGCCACTACGAGAAATCATTAATAAAAATAACGGCCAGATCTACCCTAATTTCGACCAAGAGTTTTATTTGGTAATTGACATTAAGACGGATGCCGGATTAACTTTTGCAGCACTAAACGAACAATTGGCCAAGTATGAAGATATCCTGCGTATAGTAGAAGGTAATAAGGTGATACCGGGCCCCATAACTATAGTTTTGAGCGGCAACAGACCAATTCCACACCTATGGGATCAATCCAAAAGATTAATGGCAATTTGCGGAATTCCAGAAGACATAGGCAAAAAATATCCTACTCATTTTATGCCTATAATCAGTTCTAATTTCAAAGAGCATTCCGCTTGGCGCGGTTCGGGCCGGCTAGAAGAACGAGAATCCAATTGGCTGATAGAGTTTTGTCAACGGGTACATAATGAAGGTAAAAAAGTACATTTTTGGAACTACCCTAACAGAAGTATTGTCTGGAATAAATTACTAGAATGCGGAGTGGATTTCGTGAGTTCATCCAAGGCCAAAAAGCTCGCTAATTACTTCAATGATCCGGAAGTTTTAGTGGAGGATATCCCAATAGCCATCGTACATAGCAATACACCAAAAGAAAAATCAAGTCTACCACAAAAAATAGCTCCTATAGCAAAAAATAGCCCTGACAGTGAAGACTTCATAGTGAGTTCTTCCACGCCAGCAGTGGAAACCATCACTAAACCCAAAGTGGAAATTCCAACAGCTCCCACCCCTCCGACAATCTTGATCAATGCCCACGCACATAATGACTATGAAAATGAGCGCCCCCTTTTTGATGCTCTCAATAAGGGGTTCACCAGCATTGAAGTCGATATACACTTGGTGAACAACGAATTGTATGTTTCCCATGACACTCCCGAGCAACTAGAGGAAACCCAAACTTTCGAAAATCTCTATCTGAAACCTTTATCGAACCTGGTCAAAAAAAATGATAATAGCGTATACAAACATTATAACGGACCATTTTATTTAATGATAGACGTTAAAACAGAGGGGGAACTGACCTACCAACTCTTAAAAGAGCAATTGAAAAAATATGAACATATTTTCACTCAGGTGAATAATGATACAGTCACCGAGGGCGCCATTACCACCATATTATCTGGAAATCGCCCCATTGAAACCATTGCTTCTGAAAACTCAAGAATGGTATTTATTGATGGCAGACCCGGGGATCTTGATCGTGGCTACTCCAGTAATTTAATGCCGATTATCAGCGATAATTACAGCAAACATTTTGAATGGGACGGTACCGGAAAAATGCCTGAACGTGAATTTGAATACCTCAAAACATTGGTAAAAATTGCTCAAGAGGAAGGAAAAAAATTGCGTTTTTGGGCTATTCCGGAAAATGAAAACGTCTGGGAAACACTGCTTAAAGGGGGATTGGGTTTCATTAATACGGATAAAATTGACGCCCTGGCTCAATTTTTAACACTTGATAACTAAATAGTCACAAAGGAACAAATCCCGGGCATTGCTGTTTCAAATTACGTGTCGCGCACTTCCTTAAATATTGTATGGCTTAAACGTGATTTGAGATTAACGGACCATAAACCTTTAGTAAGGGCTACTGAAGAACGGATTCCGTCCCTCATCCTGTATTGCTTTGAACCATCCTTAATGAATAATGAAGTTTTTGATGAGCGTCACTGGCGTTTTATCCATCAAAGCCTAATGGATATGCAAGCCAAGATTGCTCCTCAGGGCAAAAAAATTCACATTCTGCACCGTGAATTTATTGATGTGCTAGAAATTTTAAATGAGCACTTTAGTATTATCCACCTTTTTTCTCATCAGGAAACCGGTAATAAACTGACTTTTGAAAGGGATAAAGCAGTAAGCAGGTTCTGCAAGTTAAATCATATTATTTGGGAAGAATATTGCCAGGATGGCGTCATCAGAGGATTAAAAACCCGAAAAAATTGGCCAACTCAATTGGAAAGCTTTTTTTCGCAGGAAATTGTATCTCCTGACATAGGACACTTAAACCTTTTTCATTTACCGGTACCCATTGAAAACAAATTGAAAGGGAATCCCCTTCCCAGAAATTTAAAAACAGTTCATCCAGCCTTTCAGATAGGCGGTCAATCTTATGCACAGCGCTATTTCAAGACTTTCTTGGACAAAAGAGTTGCAAAATACGGTAAAAATTTATCCAAACCCGGCGGCAGTAGGTTTAGCTGCAGCCGTCTTTCTCCCTACCTTGCTTATGGTAATATCAGTAGCCGGGAATCCTGGCAAGCAACCATACGGGCAACTACAGCAGTTAAGAAATGGTCATTAGATAATTTTCGAACCAGATTATGGTGGCGTAGTCATTACATACAAAAACTGGAATCAATGTGGAGAATGGAATTCCAGCCGATCAACCCCGGGATGAAACAATTGAAACGGCAAAACAGCGAAAACCTCTTCCATGCCTGGTCAAATGGTAACACTGGCTTCCCCATGGTTGACGCTAGTATGCGGTGCCTGCAAAGAACCGGATGGATTAATTTCAGAATGCGGGCTATGCTGGTAACTTTCGCCACTTTTACCTTGTGGTTGGATTGGCGGCTTATCGCTACCCATTTAGCCAAACTTTTTCTTGATTTCGAACCCGGTATTCATTATCCCCAGATCCAGATGCAAGCTGGTTTAACCGGCTACCACACTTTAAGAATTTTTAATCCTACGGTTCAGTCAAAACAACATGATCCTGAAGGAAATTTTGTTCGTGAATGGATTCCTGCTCTTGAAAAAGTACCCACTCCACAGATCTACGAACCCTGGAAAATGTCCTCGATGGAACAATCATTTTTCCAATGTAAAATCGGTGATGATTACCCCTTTCCCATCGTCGATTATCGTACCGCCACCCAACAACATAAAAGAGATTATTGGCAAATAAGGAACTCCAAACAAGTCAAAAATGCTTTACCTGGTATTTGGCAACGTTTATGCCTCCAGGAAAACATCGAAAGCTATAAATCACAAATTTAAGCCCCCCAAAAGAAAAAATCACATTACAAGTTTCTACGAATTATTATTTTATTTTTTTGCAGAAATAAAAAATTTCCTATTTTAGCGTTCAGAAACGAAAAATCAACGCATGGGACGTCCCTTTTAACAACCTTTAATTGACTACCTTTTTGGCCTGACCTGATTTACCATTTGTCCTAAGTTCGCAACCTTTGAATGATTATTGCTTGTTTAATTACAGTAATAATAATGATCTCCTCTATGCCCAATTTAAGTTTCAAAATAGAATTTGCCTGA
>CAZHNG010000025.1:25687-30028 GCA_964533785.1 uncultured Saprospiraceae bacterium
CGGGCAGTTTTTGCTTTCAATAAAACTAAATTTTACAAGCATTTGGTTATCAATGAATTGAAAATTAAAGCTTGATTTTTTAAATCACTAAAAATCACTTATTTGCGAAAATTGCCCGGACTATTGGTATTATAACTGCTGCAATATTTTCCTGCCTCTTCATTATTGGAAACTATAATCTACTTGAAATCAAATTTTTGACCATAAATTTTCGTTAATCTATCCGTAAATATTGAGAGTCGATCGTATTTTTGAGAAAATTTTATGGGATATGAACATTTATACTCAGCAATCGAGATGGAAATTGATCTTAGTTGCTGCTGGTATCGTAATCATTTTGGTTTCATTAATTTATACAAATCAACTGGCAAGCAGTATTGCAGTGCAAGAAGAAACGGCTGCTGAGAACTGGGTTTACGCCCAAGAGATCATGACCTCCCTGGACGATGAAGATGACTTGAACTGCGATTACACGCTTCACCAAAAGATATTCACTTCTAACAACACGATCCCTGTTATTCTTACTTACACCAGTGACGGCACCATACAAGCTAAAAATTATGGAAAGTACGATGATGATATTGAATACCTAAAGGCTCGTAAAGAAAAACTCCAACGAGACGGCGTGGAACCAATTGATATGGGCTGGGCGACCATATACTACGAAGAATCTTTAATGCTCAGACAACTAAGATTTTTTCCGTACATTCAATTGGCACTCATAACCGCATTCATTCTATTCGGTTATTTCAGTTTTAATGCAGCGAAAAGAGCAGAGCAAAACCGTGTCTGGGCAGGTATGGCAAAGGAAACTGCTCACCAGCTCGGTACTCCTATTTCTGCAATACTTGCCTGGATTGAACATTTGCGCCTGGTTAAAGCGGATGATCAAGAAGTGAAAGAAGTGCTGGATGAACTGGAAAACGATGTGGACCGTTTAAATTTGATCGCAGATCGGTTTTCCAAAATTGGCTCTACCCCTAAATTAGAGTCGATCAATATTCTGGAAGAATTGGAAAAATGCCGCATTTATATGCAGAGAAGAGCCTCAAAACACGTAAAATTCGACTTCCCAAAAAACAACGGTCACCCTATCCCAGTAAAGATCAACCCGCCACTTTTTGACTGGGTGATCGAAAATTTAATGCGTAATGCACTGGATGCTATGTCGAGTAAAGGAAAAATCAGCGCCCACGTCTATGATGATAAAGATTACGTTTACTTAGATTTGAGCGATACTGGTAAGGGCATTCCTAACGGAAAATTCAAGACGATATTCCGCCCGGGCTATACCACCAAGAAACGAGGTTGGGGGTTGGGGCTTTCTTTAGCTAAAAGAATTATTGAGCAATATCATTCTGGCAAGATATTTGTAAAGTCTTCTATAGAAGGAAAGGGTACTACTTTCACAATACAGTTGCCAAAAAAGAACACAGGTTGAGTAGAACTATATTTTTGCAAAAAATCCCTATTACTTTTTATGCTCAATATACAAAAGGATTATCCTTTGTTTATTACAGCATTCATTAACTCAAAGCCCTTCATTCTACTACAAATTATAATTGCTTTAAGCTGTTAACAGTTTTTCCAATACATTATACTCCCAGGACTACGTTGGAAACCAATGCTACTGGGCCTTACCAATAGGTTTTGGGCAATCAGTAAGTACGCTAAAAAAACATACAATCCAATTTTTAAATTGATGATCGTAGAAACGATCATCCTTATGGTATGTGTCTGCCATAGGACCACATCTATTATTTAATGGTCTTATTTATCATGAAAATAACAGGAAAAGCAGTACGACTTATCTCTCTATTTATTCTACTTTTCGCCCAGCTATTAAACGCAAGCGACACAACATTAATTAAAGTATTTGACGAACAAGGTGTTCCACTCCCCGGTGTGAATGTTTATACACCTGATTATTCTTTTAGCGGGATCACCAACAGCAAGGGCGAAATTCAAATCATTGTTGAGGACCCTGGTTCCGAAATTAGTTTCTCATTCGTCGGATACCAAACCATTGAATTATCTTACCGGCAGTTATCGCAAAAGAATGGACGGATCATTATGCTGCCTGCTATTCATACCTTATCTACTTTGATTGTACATGGCAGAAGGGACGATGTGTTGGCTGATGCCACACGTAAGATAAAGGTTATTTCTCAAAAGCGCATCGAACGAAGTCATGCTAATACTTCTGCCGATCTGCTTGGCAAAGAAGGAGGGCTATTTGTTCAAAAAAGCCAACTTGGTGGAGGAAGCCCCATTATCCGAGGATTTGAAGCCAACAGGGTTTTATTGGTCGTAGATGGAGTAAGAATGAATAATGCTATCTACCGAAACGGTCACTTGCAAAATGCTATAACCGTCGATCCGCAAATGCTGGAACAGGTCGAAGTAATTTTTGGCCCCGGTTCTCTTACTTACGGTAGTGACGCTCTTGGCGGCGTTGTGCATTTTCGTTCCAAAGACCCCCAATTGCTCATAGGTCAACCAGATCGAAAAATTATTACCAAAGCCAACTTTTCAGCCAGATACGCTACTGCCGCCAATACCAGGATGTCTCACCTGGATTTTAATATCGGTACACGTAAATGGGGCTTTTTAACTAGCTTAACCTACTCTGGTTTTGGAGACCTTAGAGCCGGTTCTGTTAGACCTGGAACTGAATTTGAAGCCTTCGGGAAGAGGCCGTTTTTTGCGGAAAGGTCTAACGGCAAGGATCGATTGGTCCAAAACAGCGCCCCGGACGTACAGGTAGGCAGTGGATACAGCCAATACGATTTGATGCAAAAAATCCGTTTCCAGCCAAATGACGAATTGTACTTTGTGCTCAACTTACAATTGTCGAACTCTACTGATGTTCCACGATACGACCGACTCACAGAACCTGGGGGGGAAGGGTTGAAATTCGCCGAATGGTACTACGGGCCTCAATTTAGATCATTAACCTCCTTAAAAACCAGGATACTCAAAGCTAACTTGTTTTTTGACCGGGCTACCATCATCAGTTCTTTTCAAAGGATTGGAGAAGATCGTCATGATCGTAGATTCGGCTCGAATATCAGAGAATCCTCCCTGGTTGACCTCAATATTTACTCCCTTACCGCTGATTTTGACAAAGCAATTGCCCCCAGTCATTCCCACTGGTTAAATTACGGTCTGGACATTAGCCATAATGATGTTTTTTCTACCGCTTTTAGTGAAAACATTGTTTCTCAGGAAAGGAAAAATGATGTAAATGCACGTTATCCCAGTGGTGGCAGCGACATGGATGCTTTCGGGTTTTATACCAACTACCGTTACCGCAATCAAGATTCCAGTTTTCTTTTTAATGCAGGCCTTCGTTATAACTATACTATGATCAATGCCCGGTTTTCGGTTACTGACCCGATCGAATGGCCCGCCAATTATATCGATGGCATTCGAACGGAAAACAGCGCCTTAACCTGGTCCACAGGAATAAGCTATAGAACGACTGACAACTGGACGATTAAAGCAGCACTGGGAACTGCCTTTCGCACTCCCAATGTGGATGATTTCACCAAATTCAGAGAAAAAGACGGTTTTATTACAGTTCCCAACCCAAATTTAAAGCCTGAGCAATCCCTTTCTGCCGAACTCACACTGGAAAAAGACCTCTACGATCTAAAAATTGGCAACCTCAATATATCCAGCATTAATTGGGGAGTTACCGGTTTTTACAGTTATTTGAAGGATGCTATTGTACGCGAAAACTATTTCCTGCCAGACGGCAGCACTTCTTTTTTTAGCCGTGGAAATGAACTGTTTGTACAAGCAAATGTCAATGCTAATTACGCCAGGATCTTTGGTATTTCTTCCTATTTATCGATTAATTTCAATCCACACTGGAATTTCAATTCAAACATTAACTATACTTACGGGAGAAGGTCGTTGGCATTGGATGACTCTGTGGATGGCTCTGACAATGGTGTCATCATGGTTCCCCAAGACCATATCCCGCCATTGCACGGCCAATCTACCCTTTCTTATGAAGAAGGCAAATTTAATGTAGAAGCAGTTATAAGATACAATGGTGGAAAAAGAGTCAAAGATTATGCGGTTTCCTCAGTTGACACGGATTACGACAGCGAATGTGGCTTGATATTTAACCGTGCGGGAACAGCGGATAATATTGAGCAGGGGGTCATTGCTAAAGAAGCTAGTGGTTGCAACAGCATTTATAAAGGTGTCTATGGATGGACGACTTTTAACCTTTATACAGGCTATAACCTCTATAAACAATGGTCTTTGAATATCGGAATAGAGAATATAACTGATCAGAGATATAGGCCATATAGTTCCGGAATATCC
>CAZHNG010000026.1:0-4976 GCA_964533785.1 uncultured Saprospiraceae bacterium
AGCGGTTTGTTGTCTAAAATCTAGCGTCTAGTGTCTAGCGTCAAAAGTCCAAAAAATTAAGAATTTGTTAAAGATGCGTACACGCAAGATGTGAATTACTAAATTCGTGTTACTTAAGCAAATTAACTTCCTGAAATAATGAACAAAAAAGTAATCGGTTTAATCATCGGTTTGATGAGCGTGGCTGTTATCGGGGTGGTTTTATCACAAATGAATGTGGTGAGAACTTCTATCCGGACAATGGAGGAAAAGTTTGATGAAAATGTTCGGGAAGCACTTTTTGAAGTCGTTACTTATATTGAAGATGAAGAGCGATTCAGCGAATTCGAAGGGACTCAAAGTGGGTTTTCTTTGAATTATTACCGCGATAAAATGGGCTACATCAGTCAAACTACCCAACAAGGTATTTTAAATTCGCAGGCGGAAGTACTCGATAACTTGGGGAACCTAAATATTGTGGGCAGTACTAAAGAAGCTTTTTTTAAGCGGTTTCTTGCTCAAACCTACGATGAGTTGTTTTGTCCAAACTGCCGTAAACGCCGGAGTTTATTTTCTTCCAGGGTTCATTCAGAACCTTCTGTGGTTAATCAGCGGCCTCTCGGAGAAAGGGTTAATCCTGAGATGTTAAAGGAATTACTGCGCAAAGAATTTGCAGCCCGGGGGATTAACCAAGAGTTTAATTTTGGAGTAAAGGCAAAAAAAACAGGTAACTGGATAATTGTTGATGACCATTACGTTGTTGACGAAGAAGGTTCGGAAAATATTCCCGGCACGGAACAGCATAATCGCTCCAAACCCTACGAAACTTTATTATTTCCACAATCTTTCCCAGAACCAAGTCCGGGTACATTGACCGTTCAGTTTCCTGCCAAATCCAGCTTCCTCTGGCGTTCACTTATTTTTAATTTATTGGGAACAATACTCTTTGCTACGATCATTTTGGGGTGTTTTGCTTATACCGTTAACGTAATTTTTAAGCAAAAACGCATTTCTATGATGAAAACGGACTTTATCAACAATATGACTCACGAGTTCAAAACGCCGATCGCTACCATTTCATTGGCAGCCGATTCGATCACAAGTCCCATGATCACCGATGATCCAAAAAAAATTAAGCGTTTTGCAGGAATTATTAAGCAAGAAAACAAAAGAATGAATGCGCAGGTGGAAAAAGTACTACAAATGGCCTTACTGGACAAAAGGGATTTCTCGCTTAAATTAAGTCCTGTGAATCTTCACGACGTTGTGCAAAGAGCGGTAGAGAATATCAGCTTGCAGGTGGAGAAAAGAAACGGGACCGTCGTTGCTGACCTTCAGGCTGAAAATCCTGTCATTAAAGGCGACAATACCCATATTGCCAATATTATCAATAATTTACTGGATAACGCAAATAAGTACAGCCCCGAAGACCCCAAAATTTCCGTTCATACCCAAAATGTTGCCGGAGGTATCCAGCTTACGGTAAAGGACAATGGAGTAGGTATGAGCAAAGACGACAAAAAACATATTTTCGACAAGTTTTACCGGGTACATACCGGGAACCTGCACGATGTTAAAGGCTTTGGTTTGGGGTTGAGTTACGTCAAAGCCATCATGACTGCTCACAAAGGACAAATTGATGTAAAAAGTGAGCTGGGTAAAGGAAGTAGCTTCATTTTATTCTTTCCCAAGGTAGTGGAAAGTAATGTACAATTCAACGCAAAAGAGTCAAAAATTTTTAATGCCTAAACAATAGTTTTACGGTTTTTCTGTTTGATTGGTAATGTTCCAACATTGGCAGCGTTGAACTAGTTTCTTGGTAAATGAGTTATATAGTTTAGTTGGATGCAGATAATCCATGAATAAAATTTTTAGCAACCTATGCCAGATAATAAAATTTTATTAGTCGAAGATGATCAGAATTTCGGGGATGTTTTAAGATCTTATTTAGAAATGCATGGTTACGATGTTACCTTGGCCACAGATGGCTTTCAAGGATTAGCAAAATACAATGAAGGTCAGTTCGATTTATGCATTTTTGACGTAATGATGCCCAAAAAAGACGGATTTACCCTAGCTAAAGAGATTAGAGAAAAGGATAGTGATATGCCTATCATTTTTTTAACGGCCAAAACCATGAAAGACGACGTCTTACAGGGTTTCAAGATAGGTGCTGATGACTATATTACCAAGCCTTTCGTCTCGGAAGAACTATTATATAGAATACAGGCTATTCTTAAACGCAGCCAGCAAAAAGCTGATCCTAGAGAAGAAATAAAAGAATTTAACATCGGAAAATACCATTTTAACTATCCTTTGCGTATCTTAACGTACGATTCAGGTGGAAAAAATGAAGAAAAATCTAAACTTTCGCCAAAAGAGGCACAATTATTGCGGTTATTTGCAATGTATATGAATGATATACTTCCCCGGTCGGAAGCATTAACCAAAATTTGGGGAGAGGATAATTATTTCACAGCCCGCAGTATGGATGTGTTTGTGACCAAGCTCCGTAAATACCTTAAGAAGGATGAAAAGATAGAGATCGTTAACATCCACGGTAATGGTTTTCAATTGCTCGTAAAAGAGGAGGAGGAAGTTTAATATTCGAATGTTTGCTCCGAGAGGAGTTTACCATAAATTAGTTTTTGGGATTATGATTCTTGGCTGGACATTTTCAAAATATGTCCGGCCCTTTTTGTTTTAAAAGAATACTTTTCATTTGTATAAATTATTACTTAAGCCAATTCTGTTTCTCTTTCCTCCCGAACAGGCCCATGGTCTAACCTTATTTCTTTTCAAAATATTATTAGCAATTCCTCTCATGAAGGCTTTTCTCAAAAGGTATTATACTATTGATGATACTCGTTTGGAACGGGAAGTTTTGGGATTACGGTTCAGGAACCCTGTTGGCTTGGCCGCTGGTTTTGATAAGGATGGTAAGTATTTCCGTTTAATGGAAACGCTGGGCTTTGGTTTTGTTGAGCTGGGAACCGTTACGCCCAAACCTCAGGCCGGGAATCCGCAGCCAAGGCTTTTTCGGCTGCCTAAAGATGAGGCACTTATCAACAGAATGGGGTTCAATAACGATGGGGTTGATGCTTTGGTAGAAAGGCTCAAAAAAGACAAACCCGAAAACCTTATCATTGGCGGTAATATCGGCAAGAACAAAGTGACGCCCAATGAAGAGGCCACCCATGATTATGTTTATTGTTTTGAGCGCTTGTTTCCCTGGGTTGATTATTTTGTGGTCAATGTCAGTTCTCCAAATACCCCCGGCCTAAGAGCCTTGCAAGAAAAAGAACCGCTTACCCAATTGCTCCAACGCCTACAAGAACTTAACCAAACCAAAACGACCCCTAAACCGATTCTTCTGAAAATCGCACCGGACCTTACCTTTGAGCAATTGGATGATATTCTGGAAATAGTAACCAATACCAATATCGCCGGGGTTATCGCTACGAATACAACAGTTAACCGGGAGAACCTTGCGACGGATGCCCAGGCCATAGAAAAAATTGGCAATGGAGGATTAAGTGGTCAACCCCTTACTCAAAAGGCAACCGAAATTATTCGCTACCTCAGTGAAAAGTCCGGGGGAAAACTGCTCATTATTGGGGTAGGAGGAATCCAGAATGGAGAAGATGCTAAAGCAAAAATTGCTGCCGGCGCTACCTTAGTGCAAATCTATACGGGGCTGGTTTATGAAGGCCCAGCCATTGTCAAGCGGGTCAACCAGTCTATCTTAAATACATGATGAAATCTGGTTCTCTCCCGCAATGCACAAAGTTCTCTACCCTCCTTTTGGTCGTAAGATGAAAAGGAGTAGATTAGACACTAAATTTAAATGCATACAAAATGAGAAACCTAACCTACTTGATACTTTTTACCTGTTGCCTAATTCTAAGTTATTGTACTGCTCCGGCTGGTGGCCCAGAGAAAACGGAAGTCGATTACTGGAGTTTTGAAAACCGGGATGATCAATTCACGGGTGGAATTAAAATGATTCCCATCTCAACACCTATTGGCGAATTCAAGGTTTGGACGAAAAGAGTAGGTAATAATCCACGGATGAAAGTTTTATTGTTGCACGGCGGACCAGGAGCAACCCATGAGCTGTATGAATGTTTTGATGGCTATTTTCCGCAGGAAGGTATTGAATATTATTATTATGATCAGTTAGGTTCTTATTACAGCGACCAGCCTACCGATAGCAGTCTTTGGACCATCGAGCGTTTTGTGGAAGAAGTCGAACAGGTGCGTAAAGCCTTGAACCTGGACAACTCCAACTTTTATTTGCTTGGACAGTCCTGGGGCGGCATTCTCGCTATGGAATATGCTTTGAAATATCAGCAAAACCTCAAAGGGTTGATTATCTCCAATATGGTGGCTAGTATTCCGGAATACAACCAATACGCAAAAGAAGTCCTTGGCCCGCAAATGCCACCGGAGGTATACGCAGAAATCCAGGAAATCGAAGCCAACGAGGATTTTAGTAATCCCCGGTATAATGAATTACTGCTCGAACATCATTACACGGAACATGTATTACGCATGCCATTAGGAGAGTGGCCAGAATCAATTAACCGGACCTTTGAACATTTAAACCCAATCGTTTATGTCTATATGCAGGGATATAGCGAATTTGGCATCACCGGCGACGCCACTCTGAAGGAATGGGATCGAAAAGCAGACTTATCGAAAATTACCGTACCTACCCTAACCATTGGTTCCCAATACGATACTATGGACCCCGAAGAAATGAAGTGGATGTCTACGGAAGTTCAAAATGGCCGCTACCTCTACTGTCCTAATGGTAGCCATTTTTCACAATACGATGATCAAAAGACGTATATTAATGGTGTTATTCAATTTATTAAGGATGTGGATGCTGGGGTGCTGTGAAGGGGATTTTTCGAGACTTCGTCTCTCAAAATGGGGGTGAACCATAGAGAACATAGAGAGCATGGAGTTTTTTTATTGTTAAATTAGTTTTT
>CAZHNG010000026.1:5076-29946 GCA_964533785.1 uncultured Saprospiraceae bacterium
GTCTGTTATGAATAGGATTGGGGAGAGGGGGATTTTTCGAGACTTCGTCTCTCAAAATGGGGTTGAACCATAGAGAACATAGAGAGCATGGAGTTTTTTTATTGTTAAATTAGTTTTTATTGGAAGCAGTAAGGCTGTCTGTTATGAATAGGATTGGGGAGAGGGGGATTTTTCGAGACTTCGTCTCTCAAGATGGGGGTGAACCATAGAGAACATAGAGAGCATGGAGTTTTTTGAAGTTCAGGAGCTTCCTTGCGTTAGTTTAAGTGTGGTTATTAAGCAATTATATATATAGTTAGGAAAAGAGGGGATTAAAAATAATTGAACGGGAAAAATACATAGAAATGCAAAAACGACTTTTTTTCAAGACTTTACTCGTCATGTTAACGATCGGCTTAAATGCCCAGGTGAATTACGATGAATCCAAGGTACCGGAATACCAATTACCGGAAGTATTAGTATCCAATGCAGGGAATATAATATCTACAAAAGAAGATTGGCAGCAGGTTAGAAAACCGGAGATCTTAGGGCTATTTGAGGAGCATGTCTATGGCCGGATTCCAACGGCAGCTATCCAGCATCGATTCGAAGTGGCGAATGTCAGTCCCAGTGCAATGTGTGGGTTGGCGACCCAAAAGTTGGTTAATATTTATATTGGCAATGGCGACGACTCCGTTAAGGTTGAATTATTGGTTTATCTGCCCAAGAATGTTGAAGGGCCGGTTCCGCTCTTTCTTGGGCTAAATTTTTACGGAAACCATTCGATCCACGGGGACCCAACGATTCCGTTGACTAATAATTATGTGCGGAATAATCCGGTATTTTGCATTTTTGACAATAAGGCTACTCATCAATCAAGAGGAGTCAGAGCTTCTCGCTGGCCGGTAGAGCGAATTTTGGAGAGAGGTTACGGGTTGGCTACGATCTATTACGGCGATCTGGACCCTGACTTTGATGACGGCTACCAAAACGGCATTCATCCATTGTTCTACAAAGAAGGCCAGACACAGCCGGAGCCCAATGAATGGGGCGCGATTGGAGCTTGGGCTTACGGTCTTTCAAGGGCCATGGATTATTTTGAAACAGACAATGACATTGATCAGGAAAGAGTCGCGGTGATTGGTCATTCCAGGTTGGGTAAAGCTGCACTGTGGGCTGGCGCTCAGGATGATCGTTTTGCAATGGTCATTTCTAATGATTCGGGCTGTGGTGGTGCTGCCTTATCAAAGCGACAGTACGGAGAGACGGTCGCCCGTATCAATACCAGCTTCCCCCACTGGTTCTGCATGAATTTTCGTCAATACAATAAGAAAGAAGCTGACCTGCCACTAGACCAGCATATGCTACTTAGTTTGATAGCCCCTAGGCCTTTGTACGTCGCCAGCGCAGAACAAGATCGATGGGCCGATCCATTGGGAGAGTTTTCCGGTTTATTCCACGCCGGACCTGCTTATGATCTGATGGGCGAAACGACTATTCGCATCTTGAAAATGCCGGAAATAAACAAACCATTAATTATGGGCAAAATGGGCTATCACATTCGTTCTGGCGAACATGATATTACCCGTTACGATTGGGAGCGGTATATGGATTTTGCGGACGAACAACTTAAGTAGGGAAATGATCCATAGTATCCATCACATCGCCATTATTTGTTCTGATTACGAAAAATCGAAAGTCTTTTATACACAGATACTTGGATTGGAAGTAATCAAGGAAACCTACAGAGCTTCCCGAAAATCGTATAAACTGGATTTGGCCTTGAATGGTGAATACGTGATTGAGTTATTCTCCTTCCCTTCTCCTCCGCCAAGAGTTTCCAGGCCTGAAGCAACGGGTTTAAGGCATTTGGCTTTTGCTGTTGATGATTTAAACCAGGAAATACAGCGGTTGAGCCAATTTGACATTGGAATTGAACCGATCAGAACGGATACAATCACGAATAAACGGTTTACTTTCTTTAGCGACCCGGATGATCTACCCATTGAGCTTTACGAAATTTGATCTCATCACTTAATATAAACACCATGGTTACCAGGCTGATACCATCGATCCTATTGTTTTCTTTTTTATTCTTTTATTCCTATGCCCAAGAATCCATGCTTTGCGTCGGTCGCCACTGGACCGAAGATGAAGCCAACCTGCAAATGAAAACATTTGCGGCTCAATGGGATGATTTGGAATCGTGGGAGCAAAGAGCACAAACCATCAAGAATGGCATCATCGAAGGCATGCAGCTCGAAAAAATGCCGGAAATAAAAGGAAATTTCAACCCCATTATACACAGTACCAAAGAAATGGATGGTTATATCGTAGAGAATATTGCCATTGAAAGCTTTCCTGGCTTTTATATCACCGGTAACCTTTATCGTCCTGCGAAAAAACAGGAAAAGTATCCGGCGGTGCTTTGTCCGCATGGCCATTTACAAGATAAAAGGTTTACTCACTATGTCCAGAAGCGAAGTGCTGTGCTGGCTCGAATGGGAGCTATTGTTTTTGCTTACGATATGATCGGTTACGGAGAAAGCCGGCAAGTAGAACATAAAATGCCGATCGCTCTATTATTGCAGACCTGGAACTCCAGGCGAGTACTGGAATACCTGATCTCACGCCCCGATATAGATGCTTCGCGAATTGGCATGACCGGTGGTTCTGGGGGTGGCACCCAAACCTTTGTTCTCACCGCGATTGATGATCGGATTACTGTTTCTGTTCCCGCGGTGCAGGTATCAGCTCATTTTTTCGGTGGCTGCGTTTGTGAAAGCGGTATGCCGATTCACAAAAGCGAGAAGCATCAAACGAACAATGTAGAAATTGCAGCACTTTGTGCCCCAAGACCTTTATTACTCATTTCTAACGGTGGGGATTGGACGAGTAATACCCCGCAGGTAGAATACCCCTATATACAGGAAGTTTATGCATTGTACAATGCAGAACATAAAGCCAAGAACGTTCACCTTCCTTTGGAAAAACACGATTATGGGTATTCGAAGAGAGCGGCTGCTTACAATTTTATGGCACAACATCTAGGGTTAAGCTTAGGAAGCGTTCCTTATGATGATGGTTTTCAGGAGGACTTTGTGAAAATATTACCTCCCAATGAGCTAAGGGTTTTTACTGAGGAGAACCCCAGGCCGGCAAATAGTTTGCAGGGAAATGAAGCGGTAATGAAGTATTTGGGATTTTAGTTCCCGAGGCACTAGTAAAGCTTATTTTCCAACCAAACTAGAGCGCCACCCTCTCTCTGCCATTTGATCAATTGCTGAAACATATCCTTTTCGGCCATGACATTGGTATTGGCGCCAATTACTACGTCGGTGTCACCATCGCCGTCAATATCACTGGCATCCATACTTATCCAGCTACTGGTTTTTGCCTCTGCAAAACTGTAGGCCTGAAAGCCGGAGCCTAGGTTTTCAAAATACAAAAAGCCTTCCTGTGGCATGCCCGTAACAAAGGCGAAAAAGCCAACTGCGGCAATATCAAGGTCTCCGTCCTGATCAAAATCGACAGTACGGGCTCTGTAAGTTCCTTGTTGCGGCAAAAACCATTGTTCCCGGAATGCCCCCGATCCATCATTAGCAAAAAGACGGATGCCATGAAATGCTTTCGGAGGGGTACCGAAATCTCCGCTATCTCCGTTGGTATACAAAATATCTTCATCGCCATCCTGATCAAAATCAACCAGTTCAAAGAAAGTAGAACCATAGGTAGGCGAGAATTGAAGCAATTTTTTTTCTGAAAAAACACCCTTGCCTTGGTTGGTATATAAGTAGAGGGCTTCAGACCCTTGTGCTACCAGAGCGTAAATATCAGGCAAACCATCTTTATTTACATCCCGGATAACGCTGTGAATAGCTCCGGGCCGGGAATGGACAACCATTTTTTGCTGTCCTTTAGGCGTACTCAAATACAAATGTAAGCCCCCCAATTCCTTACCAAATTCACAAACTAACCAGTCTTTACGCTGGTCATTATTGAAATCCTGATATTTAACATCTACCGGGCGTTCTTGCTGGTCCAGTACGGTTTGAATGACCTCTTCTCCTGGTTCAGCGGTAAAGGAAAACCGGCCAACACTTCCGGTGGGATTATCACTCCCGACAAATGAACCGATAAAAGATAACATCCATTCTTCTCCGTCTTGAAAGGCACTGACCAGAGGGGAAGGAATTTCGTGTTTCATTGACTCTTCACCCTCAGTATTAATGACCAGTAAGGTATTGTCACCACTGATCAAACTATTACCTACCATAATCTTCCGGTCACCCAGGATCTTGACAAAAGATACGCCGTGCGGTCCAGTCTTCCAGGGGATTTTATGGACTATGAATTGGTCCAACTTGGAATTGATGTTTAATCGATTATCGACAACTGGCTGACGGGGAGATTCGTTCAGGTAAAAATTCCAGATCTTCGACCAGGTGTTTAAGTCAATCGTGGGTTGTGCCGGAAAAACCCCCGCTGAATCTAAACGAGCTTTTGCGGTCTCATTCAAATTATCTTCAAATACTAGATTAGTTGCTCTCAAGCCAAAATATTTGGCCATGCTGGGAAGCAACTTTTCCTGCCAATATGGTTTCGGAAAAACATCCGGTTCTATGTAGATATGACAACCCGTGCAATGTGTTTGGGCCAGGCTTTTTCCCTCGGCTATTTCATCATCAGACATTTCAGGAATATTGTTAGGGAAAAGGTCTGCTCTAGACAGTTCTACTGAAGATACAGAACCATTACTGTTACTGCAATCCAATAAAATCAACCACCAAAACGTGATAAATAACAAAACTCTAATTCTGAGCATACATCAACTGTTTCTAATATTCTACAAACCTATACACAAATTCATGGAAACCAAATAATCTGAAAGATGGAGTTATTTTATCAAAAGGACTGTTCCTGTTTTAGATAGCGTGGTCCTTACACCTAGTTTTGTAGTTTCATAAGAGATGGTCCACAGGTAAATTCCCTCCGCCAATGAATGACCATTGACTTTTCCATTCCAGCTCAATAAGGGGTCACGGCTTTCAAAAACCTGATTTCCCCACCGATCAAAAATAGTAAATAAAAAGTTGGAAACGCTTGATCTTTCTCTTTCAAAAAAAGCAGATAATTCGTCATTCGAGCCATCGCCATTTGGAGAAAAAGCATTAGGAATATAAATTTTGGGTTCACAGTTTTCCGTTTTAACATCAAGAAAATAAGGTATAATTCCACATTCAGAAATCATTTCAATAGAATAACGTCCAGGTTCCGTCAGCGTTCTGGTCATTCCCTCATATCCACCTTCCCATATAATTGCGGAATTTTCTAAAAGAAAAGGATTAACGATTTCCTCAAGGTCTACTACTATGGGTTCTCCCTCACAAAACTGTATTTCCTCCTCAAAGATCTGTTGCAAAGGTGTGAGAGATACTTGATCCAAATGATAGTAAAAGGAATGAAAAACACCGCTATTGATGTTTTGAGTGCAGGGCGGCAATTCGCCGAAGGTTCCGAGCGGCATAATAATAGCCAGGTATTGTTCTCCGCCGTCGGCAATGAAACAACCTGATACGATCGTCCAGTCACTCGCCTGGTTGCTTTGCAGTGCTAAGGAACTGATATCAGCCACCAGCTTGCCGGAAGCAGCGGCAGTCCCGGTCGCAAAATCATTGGTGACGGTGATGCTATCTGTACTGGTATAAATATCAATATGTTTGTCAGGATTGAGGTCACAATTGGAAAAATCGCCCGAAAGCCCTTCAAAAAAGCCCCGGTTGCGAATAGCCATTTCAATAAAATACACTTGGCCGGCGATCAGGGGCTCCCTTAATTTGGTGGCGATCCCTTCGGAAACGTAGGTGCCATTAGAATTCCACCGGCTGGATAATCCCGCAAAACCTTCTCCATCGTATGCTTCCAGGGAACTATCCCAGAAATAAACTTCTGTTTCATCATACTCACATCCATTTCTAAATAGATCAGGCGAAGCTTCTATTGGATACCAGGAATCGTTATTTTCGAACCCTTTGTCCGGATCAAAGCAGTTATTATTGATAAAAGCTTCAAAACCTCCGTCAGACAAAAGGTTCTGTGCCTGGCTATAATACTGGCCGCAAAGAAAAAAAACCGTAAGTAGCGGTAAAAAACAATTCATTTGAAAGCCGGCATTAGTATTTGATTACCTTTTTAGCCATGGTGTTTTTTCCATTGGTCAACCGGACAAAATATACTCCGGGTGAAAGAGTCTGGGAAGGGTTCCATCTGAAAAAACCAGTGTTGATGGGTTGTGAATAATTGGCGATAGTAGCCAATATTCTACCCTGTGTATCTATCAAATCGATCATAGCTGGTGCTGAATTGCTTTGTTCAAACTCTATGAACAACTCTTCTTCCAGTACAGTAGGGAATACATTCAATTTATCATCAGAAAAACCGGATTCTGAATTTGGCGCTTCTTGAATAACTATCTTTTGGTTAACTGCTACATTAGTAATGGTTTGCGTATTGCCGCCCACCCATTTCACCGTAATCGATTCGATGGTTGTTGCTTCGCCCAAACCAAAATGGGCAATAGTAGTGTTTTGTGATAAATGACTGGATCCTCCATCGATTTCCCTAATGAGCAATTTACCGTCGACCATTGCTTCTACTCTGGAACCTATACCGTTTTTATCGGCTTGAACACCAGCTAATTCTACTTGTAGCCAGTTGCCATTGCCATTGTCGTTGCGGTATAATAAAGACCTGGTTTCTGGTAAGGAGCTTATCGGGTCTCGGGGCTTCTGGTTCACAACAAAAAGATCCAGGTCGCCATCTTTATCGTAATCAAAAACGGCTGCTCCTCTTCCTATTTGTACATCATCCAGACCATAACGAACAGAAAAATCGACAAATAATTCATCAAAGCGTTCGAAAAATAGATTAGGGTTGATCCTGGTGGTGGGGTTTAAGGCGCCGTTACAAACGAAGAGGTCTTCGTCGGTATCGTGGTCAAAATCGAAGAAAATGGCTCCCCAGCTAATGGGTACGCTGTTATAATCCGGATGTTGCAGAGTAGGTAGTCCTAATCCGGATACGATGGACCTATCCAGGAAGGGTTGTCCTTCAGTTTGGTTTTCGGTGAAAAGGCTGGCACCCAGGTTAGTAACGTAGTAGTCCATCCAACCATCGTTATTATAATCCGTACGCGCAATTCCCATGGCGTTCATGCCGTAGTTCCAGGCTAGGTTCAAGGCACGGTTTTGCAGCTTTCGCTCCGGAAAATCATTGCGCAGGAGAACGTTAGGCTCGTCTCGGAAACCGAAATCATTGGCGATGAACAAATCCAAGTCGCTATCATTATCAAAATCAGTGAATAAACCACCAAAACCATAGCCAAAATGGTTCATTCCGTAAAGTTCACCCACCTCAATGTACTGGGTTCCGCCAACATTTAAGAACAAATAATCCCGAGCAGAAGAAAAGCTGTTCACGATCGTATTTTCATTATAAATGGAAATATTAATGGGTGCCGAGGAAAAGTAATTGGAAATATACAGATCAGGATAGCCGTCGGCATTAATGTCACCGAAAGAAGCGCCCTGACTGTTGGTTCGGAGATCTTCCAGCCCCCAACTCTTGGTGATTTCAGTGAAAGTGCCGTTTCCGTTATTAAGGTAGAGTAAGTTTGGAGCAGGAGAGCGAATTTCGCCTAAATCGTTCATAGTAGTAACGACGATGTCCTTATATCCGTCCCGGTTGATGTCAGCGGCACTAACACCTTGGGTGTAAACTTCCGTGGTCCTGTCGAAGCCCGCTTGCTGAAAAACATTGGTAAAAGTACCGTCGCCCATATTTTTGAATAAGGCATCATTGGCTTTGCCACCGGTAATGTATAGGTCTTCCCATCCATCGTTATCAAAATCCAGGACAGCAACACCACCGCCAAAAGTGGCCAGGTCTACTTCAAACGCATGGTTGATTCCTGCATCTTTCGAAACTTCAGTGAAATTGACCGCATCTTGGGCCGGTAATACCAATGGTGAATAAATGAATACGGCAAAAGCCATGAGGAACGATCGTTTCATAATCAAGTGTTTTTACAAAAACGGCTTACTATCTTGTGTAGTAAGCCGTTTTGTAATAGAATATGCTATTTTATTTAAATCCACCGGCTATTAAAAGCCCGGGTTCTGCGTCAGATTCGGGTTCAAGTCAATTTCTTTTTGAGGAACCGGGAATAAGTTGTGAGTTGGCTCGATGAAAACCCGAGCATCCAATGATTCTCCAAATAAAGTAACCGTTGGGATTACCTCAGCGGCATCTCCCCAGCGGATCAGGTCAAAATAACGAGTTCCTTCCCATGGAAATTCGACGTGACGTTCGTGCTTGATCTCTTCCCTCATCTCATCCTGAGTTAAACCTTCGGGGAAAGGAGGCATTCCAGCTCTGGCCCTGATCTGATTGACCGCATCGTATACTTCCGGGGTAGGCCCGTTCATTTCATTCATTGCTTCAGCGTACATCATCAGGATATCGGCGTAGCGGAACAGGATGACGTTGGTTTCATTACAGGAACAACCGTTTTCTCCGATCAAAGCATCTTCATCGACCCACTTCCGAACTGCATAGAAGGGAGAAAAACCGGATAGTGCTTCGCTGTAAACTTCGCCCCGCCAGGTAGAAACACCAGGAATGAATAAATTGGCATACATACGAGGATCTCTACTTATGTATGGATTCTCCGGATCATACAAAGGTGATTCATCGATTGATAAACCATCCGTCATGTAGAAAGAATTTGCAAGCTGATCAGTAGGAGTAATAGATCCCCAGCCATTACCAGGAGTACCTTCAGGACCAGGTGCTAATGCTACTTGCATGAAGTTTCCTTCTCCTTGTGTTCCCTCTACATATTGGATATCAAACAACACTTCTTTATTGTTTTCATTATCCGGACTGAAAACATCCAGGTAATTTTCCTCTAAACCAATAAGATCCGGGTTGGCGGCAGATAAGTCCATTAATTTCTGAGCTTCAGCGGCAGCGCCGGCATAATCGTTATTATAAAGCTTAAGCCTGGTCTTAACTGCAATAGCAGCCTGCTTAGTTGGCCGGCCAACATCTCCATTAAATGGGGTCAAATCAAGATTTTGCTCTGCAAAGTCCAAATCATCATAGATGGCTGACAAAACTTCAGACTTTGGATTTCTAGTTACTCCCAAAGCGTCATCTCTGGATAAAACGGTTAAAACCAAAGGCACATCTCCGAATAGGTTGGTCAATTCTTGATAAATCAACCCTCTGAGGAAACGAACTTCTGCAATAATGGCAGTTTCAGTCGCTGGATCCATTCCTACTTTACCGATATTTTCCAAAACAGAATTAGCACGGAAAATACCTTCGTAACCAAAATCCCATTTGGAGTTAATGATTCCTCCGGTAGTAGGGTTGTGTTCTCCTTTGGCAATAACTGAATATTGTTGTTCCCAAGGACAACAACCAACGCCGTTATCGGTCATGATATCGAAGTTTTGGTGCATCCAGTAGAAGGAGCCTCCCCAGATACTACCCTGAAAAACATCGTAGATACCATTAACGGCACGAATTACATCTTCTTGTGTTTCAAAAAAGCCATCTACACTACCTTGGTCAATAGGTGTTTTTTCTAAAAAGTCTTCTTGACAGGCTGTTAATCCAACTAACAGCAAGGCAATCATTATTAGTGATTTGCTATGAGGTTTCATATGAGCAATTATTTTAATTTGTTTTGGCGTGGTTGAAATTTGTTGCAATAATACGTTGTTAATCTTTTATTTAACAAAATTATATTGTCATCTCTCCGCCAGATTTATGAATAAAATAGATTCCAGATCCCAGATGTGGGACTACAGAATGTGAGGGTGTGTCCTGATGTTTACAATCAGGACTTTATATCCTGATTGTAAACATCAGAAGGGTGTGAATTTTTACGCAACAAGGGTTAGAATTTTAGATTAACACCAGCAGTGAATATTTTCAATTGCGGATAACCGGAAACCCCGTTGGTATTTCTTTCCGCACGTTCGGGATCAAAACCGATGTAATCGGTAACCGTAAATAAGTTGGTTCCGTTCACGTAAACCCGCAAACTTTGGATGAAATTATCGTCAAACATAGTCTGTGGGAAGTTGTATCCGATCTGTAGGTTCTTCAAACGCAAATAACCTCTCTCTGTCACCCACCAGGAATGAGCGACGTTGTTGTTAACACCTCCTTGGGCAATTCTGATCTTTGGTAAGGAGGCATCTGGGTTGTCCGGTGTCCAGCGGTCTCTCCAGATGGTAGAAACTCCACCACTATTAGCAAATGGTGCATAGAAACGAGAAGTTTCATAAGTCTGGGCATCGCCGACACCTTGTAAGATCGCGCTCACGTCAAAGCCTTTAAAGCTGAAGTTGGCGTTGATACCATAAATCCAGGTTGGATTATCTTGACCGAGAATCGTACGATCATCTACAGTGACAACTCCGTCGCCATTTACATCCCTGTACTGTAAGTCACCCGGAGTAGGTTGGCCGAAAGCGGACTGATCCGGTGCCGCATCAATTTCTGCCTGGCTTTGGAAAATACCAAGGGCTTCCAAACCGTAAAGTGCATTGATCGGTGCACCACGTTGAATGATGAATGATCCCTGGATAACCCGGTCAGCATCTCCCGTAAGGCTTGGATCGATCTGCAGTACTTCACTTTCTACGTTGGTTACATTACCACCGATGGAGAAACTGAAATCACCGATATTTTCAGTGTAAGTTGCTGATAATTCCCATCCTCTGTTTTCAACCTCCGCAATATTCACCGTTGTCGGCGTTCTTACACCGGTAACTCCTGGGTTGTTTTGGTCGAACAGAATGTCTTCAGCATTACGAATGAAGTAGTCGGCCTCAATGCTCAATTTGCCGAACAGTGCCATATTCAAGCCGATGTCGATCTGGGTAGTGGTTTCCCAACGGATATCGGGATTACCCAAGGTAGTTTGGGCTGCGGCACCAACGATAGTTCCGCCAAAATTGTAGGCCGGGCTAAAGGAAATATTCGCCGCAAAAGGGTAATTACCGATCAACTGATTACCCAATTGTCCCCAGGAAGCCCTCAATTTCATGAAGTCGATTACTTTTGAATCGGCTAAGAAAGACTCACGTGAGAGTACCCATCCCGCCGAAAAAGAAGGGAACGTAGCCCAGCGGTTATTGGCACCAAAACGAGAAGATCCATCCCGACGGACGTTAAATTCGAACAAGTACTTATCATCAAATATGTAATTCACCCGGCCGAAGAAAGAACGCAATGCCCAATCCTGTGCACCACCATAATTGGTGGCTGTTTCTGGGTTACCGGTACTAAGAGCAGGTAAAGAGTTGGAAGGAATTTCTAGACGAGATCCGCCAAAGAATTTTTCATCAAAACTTTCCTGGTTTACACCTGCGATCACTTTCACATTATGCGGACCAAAAGTTTTTTCGTAAGTAGCTTGCAACCAGCTGGTTAGGTTTAAACTTTCTCTAAATTGATTTTCAAATCGACGGTTTTCCAACCAGACCAACCCCAGATCGCCAGTTCTCCAATCGAAGGTTTCAAAGCGACGGTTGAAAAATTGATCTTCATCGCTTTGAAAATTCGCGGCGAAGGTTGCTCTAAGTTTAAGATTATCGATCGGTTCGTATTCTGCGTACAAATTTCCTAAAAACCGATTATCGGTAAGTACCCGGTTTAACGCTTGAACTTCTGCCAGTATATTAGGTGTAGAAAGTTCAATGGCATCCAATGTTCTATCCCGGTCTGCCAATCTTCCTTGATCGTCATAGGCCGGGAAATTTGGTCCTAAACGAGTGGCACGCGCTAAAACACCTCCATCCTGATTTACATTATCCAAATTAGATTCCTGGCGGCTGAGATAGAAGCTACCTCCGATACCAAAACGATCAGTCACTTCCGTATCAAGGTTCAAACGAGCATTATACCGCTGAGTTCCTTCGGTGAATTCTACGATACCTTCCTGGTCTAAATACCCTAATGAAATATTGAAGTTTGTTTTTTCACTTCCTCCGCTTACGGATAGGTTATGTTGCTGAATGGAAGCATTGCGGAAAACTTCATCAAACCAATTGGTATTAGGGCCGTCATTACGGTATTGGTTCACCACGTCGTCTGGATACAACGGAAGATTACCCGAGTTCATATCCGCTTCATTACGTAATTCCATGAATTCTGCAGAATTCCAGATATAATCCGGTACGATTGCAGACTGTGTAAAACCGCCATAACCCGTGTAATTAAAAGTTGGTTTGGAATTACGCTTACCTCTTTTGGTCGTTACCAATACTACTCCGTTAGCCGCCCTTGATCCGTAGATGGCCGCAGAAGCCGCATCTTTTAATACCGTAATGGACTCAATATCATTCGGATCCAGGTTGCCAAAAGGGGCTTCGATACCATCAACCAAAACGAGCGGATTAGCATTATTTAACGTACCAATACCCCGGATACGAATAGTTGCACCATCCTGTCCGGGCTCTCCGGAGGTCTGGTTTACCCAAACCCCGCTCACTTGCCCTTGTAAGCTTTGTGAGGCATTGGTGATCGGCCGGGCTTCCAGCGTTTTCGCAGAAACCACCCCTACCGAACCGGTAAGGTTTTCTTTCTTGGTACTTCCGTAACCAGTCACTACCACTTCTGATAATGCCGCTACGTCTGTTTCCATAACAATGCTGATGGTTGACCGGCCGTTGACAGCTTCTTCAGTAGTAGCATAGCCTGTATAGCTATACACCAGGGTGCCGTCGCTAGGTGCTTCAAGGGTATAATTACCATCAAGATCGGTGACTGTACCCGTCGAGGTGCCCTTTACCAAAACACTCGCACCAATGAGTGGCAAGCCTTCTGCGTCAGATACATTCCCTGTGACGGTAATGTTCTGAGCATGAATACTTAAAAAGGAAAATAAAAATAGAAAAGTCTGAAGGAGGAAAATCTTCAAGATTTTTTTCCTCACGGAAAAGACCTGAGTAAAAAGTTTCATAATTCAGATGAGTTTGTTAAAAGTGATTTTTGTAGCCAACAATAGCGTAACGATCAGGCTTAAACTCCACGAAAAATTCCATCTCTTTACTTGTCATTTTGAGGATTGAAAACTTGGGTTTTTCCCGATTTGCGATAACCGGGAGACATTTAATACGAAAAACATTGATATTCAATTGGCCATCATTTTGGAAGGTATACCAAAAAGGAAGTAAGAAAGAAGAACAGCAGTGTTCGCAGTTCTTAAGCACTGAGTTGTCAATGAGCTATTGTCTGTCACTCATTTCTGAGCTAGCAGCAAATCTATAGAATTTTTTGCAGGAAGGTAATAATTTCGAAAAATTATTATGGGTGAAACTGTTTTTTGACAGATTATAATGAGGTTAAGGTTGACAAGTCTCAACCTTAACCTATTTCTTAGTGCGAATGATAATTGCGCCAGAAGCTGCTACATTTCCGTATTTTTTCATTGCTTCAGGTCCCTTTAAAACTGTTAAATTTTCTACGTCCGAAGCGGAGATGTTCTTGAGCACACGGATAAGTTCACTGCCTTTGAAGGCTCCTTTTTCTTCTCCGTTGATGACGACTAACAGAGCTTTACCGAGGTCTTCGAGTACCCGGATGGCTTTCTCGTCGGCAATACTCTCCTTTTCGACCGTAAGGTGTTTTACAGAACCTGCTTCGGCTAGGTAGATACTTAATACAGCTTCCTTTTTTGGAATTTCTTCACCGAAGAGGGTGGTTTTTTTAGGGCTGCCCGCCGGAAAGAAAGCAATCTGCTTAATATGCTCAGGTGTTAGATTTGTTAGTGCTTTTACTGCTGCCTGACCTTCATGTATCTCCTCATTGATCTTAACCATAGGTATTTTGTTGTCTATAGTTCGGTAGGCAAAAATATGTTTAAGCCCTTCCTCACCAACTATCTCTAAAGGGTCTAAAAGGGAAAATTGATCCCCAAAAAATTGTACTGCAACTGGTGCAAAGTATCGACTATCATGTATTTCCCGGGGTGTTCCAATCTTAATGCCGACTTGGAAATGGTGTCCAGCTCCGGTATCTACCCCTTTCAGGGTTATATAATCTCCTTCTTTAGCATTCAATAGCTTTTCTGTAAGACAACGGTGATTCGATGTAAAATCGGCGATCGTGCAGTTTTCTTTTATCCGCTTTTTAAAATCAACAATACTTTGTTGGGAACCATCAAAATGAAAGCTGGTATGCACTTCATGAATCTGTTTTATCGTATATTTTTCCCCTTGGTATTCAAATACCATAGGCTTATTGGCCAAAGCACTGGCTTCTTCTTCTGAGATCACAAACCTAGGCTGGAAAGCATATGAATAAAGATTTCCCCATTCCAATTGGTGCTGGTCAAAAGTTTGATCCTTCTTGTCCTTTAAAAGGATAGAAATATTAAATTCATAACCGTCGGAAGTTGTAACTTTTGCTTTCAGTCCACTCTCTTCTTTGGCATATTTTAGTGACGGAATACTTTCTGTTGCGATGAATGGACCTGTATTGCTAAGCTGATCCCCAATTATATTATTGAAAGAGATGTTTATGTTGGTAATGTCGACAAGTTCAGAAGTATTTTTTAGCACCTGGACTTTTGTTCCTTTCAGGTTTTGCAGAAACTCTTCCTGACTGATATATTTTATTCCGATATTACTGGTCATATCAACAGGTACCCAAATATCCCCCAAATAAAAGTCGTAAGCATAATCCAAGCTCTCCTTCTTATCATTGATGGTGATATCAAAATGAAAATAGTCATTGATTCCTGACCGAAAAGTAAATTTTAAAATATCTTCCCTTTTGAGTTCTTTCCAAAATTTGGATTTAGGATTGAAAATATCCTGATAATCAAATTGGTTTATGCCCCCCTGTTTCCTGGACATTCTTTTGTTTTGCAACTGCAATTCGTCGTAAGGCACTTCCACCTCATCTTTGAATAGCTTAAAACCTCCGCTCTTGGCAATTTTTCTAAATTCCTTTAGCGTAAATGTTTGATTTTCGCAATGGTAATAATTTGGTAGCTGCCCTGGTTTGCAGTTACAGCTTTGATCTTGCCAACGTATAGTAAAATGGGGAGGTTTATTTTTTTTCCGTCGTTCCTCTTTTTGTAGATCGTATAAAAAAGTCGTTAAAATCTCTCTAAACGGTTTTGGTGAAGGGGAAACTATTTTGGTTTTATCCAACTCGAATTGACCCGCTCCAGTTGATAAAAGTTGAGTTGTGGGATTGGTTTCAAGCGGCAATAATTCAACGGAAGAAGTAGGGAGAACTTCTTTTTCTTCACCAAGAAAAATGGGCAAAGTAAGCTCTTTTTCTCCTATTTGGTCAATGGCATTTTCTACATTGTTAAAAGATTGTGCAATAGGTGTTGGCAGTTTTTCTATCAGGTCGAATGAAAATAACAACAACATTCCTCCAAAAAGGGGAATACTAAAGAAATATTTCCCTGCTTTCCAAAAATGTGAGGGCTTTTTTGACAACATAATTAATCTCTTTTTTAACATTTGAGCAAAATTGTTCACGATAGGAGTATTTAAGGACAGTTCTTTTGTTTCTGAAAGCAATAAGGCATACTGATATCTTAAACCGGTTTGGTTGGCTACGTATTGGTCGGCAATATATTCGTGCGTTAAACGCAAACTCTTGCGGTAAAAATAGATCAATGGGTTAAACCACTTCAGAATCACCCAAATTTCCATGAGTAGTACGTCTAGGCTATGCCATTGTTTAACGTGAACCAGTTCGTGTTCCCAGACGAGCTTTTCTTGTTCTGACATCTTTTTTTTGTTCCAAAAAACGTAACTGAAAAAACTCGAAGCCGGAAATTCACTATTGGTGATAACTTTGTATTTCCCAACCATTTTAATTTTACTTTTCTGAATGAGCAGCAAAAGGCGGGTCAATCCAAAAACCAAGTGGAATGACATAAAAGTCGCACCCATAAGATAGATCCAAAAAGTAAGGTCCGCAATACTGAAAGTATTTTGATCAGGTGTTTCCCAGAGCATCCTTTCGAAGGCCACTGTTTCCTCAATAATCGGATAAAATATAGGGGCAATTGCAGTACTGGCTTCCGGTTGCACAAGTGCGGTAAGTTCAATGTTGACTAGTGGAATAAGAATGGATACCAAGGGAGTGAAAAGCAGATAAAATCGATTCAATTGAAAGAAGGTCTCTTTATGAAGTGCCAATGCGTAAAAAGTATAAAAGACCATCAAACAGAAACTTGATTCAACCAGAAATTGGGCTATTTTAATCATCTTGCTGTTTGATTTTCTTTAAAAGATCATTTAATTCGCCCGGCTCCAGCGCTGTTTCTTCCATGAAATAGGATAGCAGTTTTTCCGGTGAACCCGAAAAATATTGTTTCACCATTTTTCGAAAAGAGTGCTTTCCGTATTCTTCCTTTTTTAGGATTGGATAATACCGGTGTGTTTTTCCAAAAGCTTCAAACCCTACAACGCCTTCCCTTTCCAGCTTGCGGATAATGGAAGAAATGGTTGTAGTAGGAGGTTTGGGGTCTTCAAATTCTGCTACAATCTCTTTGACGAAGGCACGACCTAAGCGCCAAAGAATTTGCATGACTTGTTCTTCTTTATGGTTTAGTTGCTTCATAGTCCGAAGATACAACTAAATTTTAGTTAAAACAACTAATTTAAAGTTGATTTATTGTTGTTATCGTTATGCCTGTGCTTAATTAATTGAAAAATATAGATCCTAATTATGATACAATTGTTTGATAATCAAAGAAAAAAAGTTGCAAATGGAAGCTGTTTGAAATTTGAGATGACTCATATTGCTATCTTGAAATATTTTTGCAGTGACGGAGTTGAACAGTAGAAGTGCACGCTTAGAGATCCATTTTATTCCTCAATCTTTACTTCCCTAATATATTCCAGATAAGCCAAAACTTCTTCAAACTCTTCTCGCTCCAAATTAACTACCGGCGGCATTTTGGCATTGTGACGGAACGACTGAGGATCTTTGGCATATTCCCAAATATTTTCGGTATCCCAATATTCCGTAATGTTTTTAGGGTGGTTGAAATCAGGCCCCAACTCCCCACCGATTTTATTGATGGCATGGCATTTAATACAGTTTTTTTTATAAATGCTAAAGCCGGCCAGAGCTGCTTCGTTATCTTTCGGCGTAATGGGGTCGTAAACGGTGTAGTTCTTATCGATTTTTATTTGGTAGAGGCCATACGACCAATTGAGCAAATCATTTTCGTAGGGCACATCTTTCCAAACGATATAAAAAGGGCGCATTTTTTTCTGTACCTCCTTAGGCCAGTTTTGATTAGGCTCGGTAACAGATTCGTCTTTGAAAGCAATAAATCCTTCCGCCGTATACAAGTCACTTAATTTTTGGATGGGCTTGTAGCCGTCGGTACAGTAAAAAGTAACCGCTGCTTCCGTCGTTGAATCAATGTCCAACTGCTTTAAATAAGGGGCCAGAATGTCCCTTAATGGGTAGGCCCGAAAGGTTTTTTCGGTCTTGAAATAATGGTCAAATGCGATATCTACGGTAACGGGAGTCGGCATCTTATATTCTACCACAAGTTCCGTTAAGTCGAATGTTATAGATGTTATTGTATCTTCTCTCATCTCTTGAATTGATGATTCACTTTCTTCTGTTTCTGCTCCAGCGGGACCATTACAGTTAGTAATTAAGCACACCAATAATAGAGCGGGTAAGATTTTTTTAGATACAAGCTTTAGCAATAGATGGATCATTTTTCTTTTTTTTCACAAAATAAGAAGGATTACAATTTCTGTGGGTAAACCATTTTTTCAAAAAGGAGGAATATTGTTGTATGGATTTAGAACAGTTTTCGATAATTTTATCTATATCGCTCTTGAGATCTCATTAATAGTTTCAAAAACAAACCATTATGCAGGTGGAATATAACAATCAGACGAGAAGAAGTTTCCTAAAGCAAAGTGCGTTGCTCGGAACGGGAATGATCATTTTGCCGGTCAATAGGCTGGAGCAAATAAAACCCGGTTCGGGCATGGTATTGCAACCCTCCCAAATCATTGGCCTGCAAAATATTGATGGCGAAGCTTACCTCAAAGATGCGAAATGGTACCAAACGGATCAGCCTAAGGATGGGTTTCTTTATGCCTTTCCAACAGGCAGCCTTTCAGATAAAAAATACCTTACCGCTGATATGCTGGCGGATGGCAATACCATGATCAAATTTAATATAGAACTACAGGAAGGCGAAGGTGGGCGCGTTTTTCAATTTGCGTTCGGGGTGTTGAACCAGTGTACCCTAAGGATCAGGTTGCCATTGGAGTTGGTCGATCAGAACACTTGGCGCATCCCCAGGGAAGGAGCTTTCCTGAAACCAATGTGTTGGGGTGACCGGGTGGATTTGGATAAGGTGGACCGCATGAAATTTTACATCGATCGCAAAAGTGGACAACCTGCCAGGTTTTGTATTACTCCAGTCGTTGCTACAACTGACGAGGTGCCGCTTATTGAACATCCAGTTTTACCCAAAGGAAAATTGATCGATGCTATTGGTCAGAGTACAATCCACAATTGGCCCGGTAAAACCAAAGATGTGCAGACCATGATGGTCAGCTTGCAGGAAAGGCTGGAAAATGCTACGCATCAATTTCCGAATAGCTTTTCCCGTTGGGGCGGTTGGAAGGATCGGCGGCTTGATGAAGGAACGGGCTTTTTCCGAGTTCACCGGGATGATCAGCGTTGGTGGTTAATAGATCCGGATGGCTATTATTTTTGGAGTACAGGGGTGGATTCCGTGCGGGTGGATACTTCCGCGAATGTACATTTACTGGAAGATGCACTGGAGTTTTTACCCGAACGCGCTGGTGATTTTGCCGAAATATTCAATGACCGCAACGGGCAACTACACGTCAATTATTTAGCCGCCAATTACATAAGGGCTTTTGGCAAAGCAGGCTGGCGGGATAAATGGGCGACTATTGCTTTGGACGAATTAAAACGGCTTCGATTTAATACGGTCGGCAACTGGTCAGAATGGAAATACGCCTCCGAAGCTAAAGTACCTTACGTTCGGCCCATGAGCTTTTCAGCCAAGCTTACGCCTTACATTTACCGTGACTTTCCGGATGTGTTCCACCCTGATTTTGAAAAAGAAGCCAAAGCCTACGCCCAAACTTTGTCGGAAACCGCAGATGATCCCGCTCTGATCGGCTATTTTATGATGAATGAACCAACCTGGGCTTTTTCGAAGGAGTTGCCCGCTGTAGGGATGTTATATAACACGACTACTTGTAGGACCAGGGATCAATTGGTCCGGTTCTTAAAAGAAAAATATCCGACAAATGAAGCCCTGACTCAAAGTTGGAAAATAGCAGTAGGTTTTGAGAATTTACAAGCAGGGCAGTGGCAGGAAAGTTTTACAAAAGAAGCTCTGGCAGACCTGGAAGCGTTCAGTGAAGTAATGGTCGAAAAATATTTTGGTACTTTAGCCAGGGCCTGTAAAGCGGCAGACCCAAATCATTTGAATTTAGGAATTCGTTACCAGGGTGTTCCCCCTAAGTGGGCGGTAGCGGGTATGAAATCGTTTGATGTATTCAGTATGAACAATTACCGGGAAAAAGTACCCTTCGAAGTGACGGAGGAGATTAATACGCTATTACAGATGCCGGTTATTATCGGTGAGTGGCACTTTGGCGCTCTTGATGTAGGTTTGCCTTCTTCGGGTATCGGCCATGTGCGTACACAGGCTGACCGGGGCAAAGCTTACCGGGTATACTTTGAAGACGCGGCCGCCAACCCTTACTGTATTGGTGTACATTGGTTTATCCTCTACGACCAATCGGCGATCGGTAGGTTTGACGGCGAAAACTACAATATTGGTTTTTTGGATATTTGTAATCAACCTCATGAAGCATTGTGTGAAGCGGCCAAAAAAAGCCACGAAATGATGTACGATATTGCAATAGGCAAAAAGGAACCCTATGCTGATGCACCGGAATATTTGCCGAAGCTTTTTATTTGATTAAGGAATGGGCAGGATTCGTGGTATTTGGAGTCTTAACACAAGTTCGGGCGATGAGCAGAATTGTATTGGCCACAAATGGACACGAGATTTTAGAAAAAGAATTTCTTTTTGTCCTCATAATTTGAAACTCATTCGTGGCTTAAAAAGATTAATTCCCATCCTTCATTTATTTAATTTTGAATTTCTTATATGAAATCTTCAGCAAAAGCACCGAGCACGCTGAGGTATCTCTTGATCACCTTCATCGGGCTACTGATTTTCCTTGGATATTACTGGTTTAGTTATATCCCCTCCCGCGAAGGTTATTTCACCAATCGGAACCTGCGTCTCCTCAGTGATATGAGCGAGAACATTACCAAGATCGTCGAGAGCTATAAAGGCCAGATCGATAAGAATTTCATCAATCGTGATAAGTCTATATTCCAAATGGTTATCGAGCAGGGGAACATCGCTTCTGCTGATCGATTCCAAGAACTCCAGACCAATGATTGCCTGCAAAAAGGCTTTATGGAAGACTTTATGCAGAACCAGGTCAAAAGAATCCGCCATCTTTCCTACGAAAACGGGAGGGTTTGTCTGGGGACGGAGCGATACGATACCAGCTATGATAAGCATTCCAGAATCAAGTATAACCTGGAGCTGAAAAACAATGGATACGTTATTCGAATGGATTACCAGGGGCGAAGACTGCCAAGGGAAGAAACCAAAATGAATGATCCTGATACCTATGCGTATACTGTAGATCTGCAGACTTCGGCCAGTTTGAAAGACATCATGGCTCCTTTTCTCAAACCCGATATTTTTGACAATATCTTATTAATTGAACATGCGGAAGGAGAAGACGATATCAGCCGGGTAGTATATCAGGCCGATCAAACAGCTTTTCGGGCCAGTCGCCTGGATTCGCTCACAAGTACCCTGAAAGAAACTTGGTCGAGCTACCACGACGAAGTAATTTGGGGTAATTCAGCGTATAAACTTTTTGTACAGCCGGTCCGTCTGGCCTTATTGGGCCAGGAAACCAACGGTAATACTGAGGTATTGGAATGGATGCTCGTCGGCCTCGTAGACGCTAATCGCCTCAATGCCGATGCGCGGGAAATATCGCGCTTCTCTATCTCCCAATGGACCTTCATTTTCTTTTTGGTGCTGTTTAGCATACCCCTGATCAAGCTCAATTTTATTGGCGAGCGGGAGGAATTAAAACGCTCAGACATAATCCTTACCGTTTTTTCCATATTTGTACTTTCGGGGATATTGACTTTTTGGTTGCTTTCTTATTATTCCGATCGTAATGACATTGAAGAATTAGACTATGGATTAAAGCCTTTAGCCCAGCAGATTGAAAAAAATCTTTACACTGAAGTGGAAAGCGCTATCCGGCAATTTTACGATTTGAACCAGAAATTTACGGTCAACCGCCAGCAAGAAAACGAGAAAATTGAGACGCTGAACAAAGACCGAAAGAACAAAGCAGATTATATTCCGGAAACGGGGTATACCATTCCCGAAATATTTTCTACTGACCGGCTTATATACGATACAACGGAAGTCAACGCATTACCCTATCCTTACTTTGAATTTTTTGCCTGGATTGATTCTACGGGATTGCAAACCCGGAAGTTGAGTACGCTTCAGGAAGTAACCCCACTCGTCAATGTAGGTCACCGCAAGTACTTTCGCAATATCATGAATGGTCAATGCTGGACATTGAATGACCAGCCTTTCTACATTGAACCCATTATTTCTATTACGACGGGGGAGAATATTGCGGTCCTTAGTATTCCCGATACGGTTAGTTCCGAACCGGTCAATATGATGACCCTCAATTTTATGTCTGTTGTAAATCCGGTATTGCCCCGGGGCATAGGGTATTGCATCGTCGACCAAAATGGCCTGGTATTGTTCCACAGTGAGCAGCAAAAGAATATGCAGGAGAATTTTTTTGTAGAATGCAACGATCCTGCAGCTTTGAGGGCCGCTGTTTTTTCCAAAGTAGAAAAGACTTTGACCGTAGATTACCTGGGACGTGAACATTATTTACATCTCAAACCTTTTGATCATATCCCGGAATGGACCCTGATCACCTTCGGGGATTTGTGGCGGGTGCGTTCTTCTGAGCTCAATGCCATATCAAGTGCCTTAGCATTGTACACCATTATGGTTTTATCATTTCTGATGGTGTTGCTGTTTTACCTGTTCTTCCGCTATTATAATATCCTGGATTGGTTCTGGCCGAAAGCGGAGAATGATCACAAATATCGCTATTACAGTATTGCACTCCTTGCTTTAGCTGGCGTTTATTATCGCACGATTTTCAATCTTGGTTCGGATGTGAATCTACTTATGGCGGTGGCGTTACCTGCCATAACAGCCATTATAACGGCCTACTATTTTCAACGTCCTCATAGGATTACTGGATCAGAAATCAATAACGATTCTCAATACCAAAAAGAATCATTGATAGACCGTTACCTGCGCTTGACATTCATCGTATTGGTAGCTATACTAATGATCCTGCTTGTCGTTTTTACAGGTTTCCAGTTTTTGATTTACGGGCTTTTTGGTTTGTTGGTGGGCTTGTTCTTAAACCACGAACCTGTAACAACCTGGTACAGCACTAAAAAATTACCTAATTATTACGCTCGTTTCGCTTTATCGGGTGTCGCCTTCTTTTTGATGACCAGTGTCCTGCCAGCCATTGCTCTTTTTAAAATTTCTTACGATGCGGAAAAGGAAGTACTCGTAAAGAGTGGCCAGCACAGCCTGTACCTCGGCATGCAAACTAGAAAGAAAAATATTCGGGCAGCCTTGAACGACCGGGTACTATCTCCTTCTAACCGGGAAGAAATTACCCGAAAACGGTCGGCGATCAATGATAAACTTGATATCTATGCGGACTTTTTCTTTAATACTTTTCTAAGTAAAGCAATGACCATTTCCCGTGCCTCAATGCCGCGCAACAATGTTTTTAAACTCCCGGCACCTGCATCGGTGCTCCTTGAGCCTGGCTCGGAAGAAGCTACTATTAAAACCGTATCGAGTACTTTACCTCCGACCAAAGCTTCCAATGCTGATGAAATACTGGGCTTTTTACGGGGACAAACCCGGATTGTCGATTACCGAAATTGGGAATTACACCAGGAAAAAGCGGTAGAGAACCCCTGGAACTGGCAACGTTGGCTGATGCGCAGGAATAGCCTTTTATTGTTCAACGGCCGGGATAACGGGGAAGCGAAGGGCCTTTGCATAGCCAGTGCTTTCGTGCCATTAGTTCCACCGGATTCTCTCTTTTGGGGATTGGGCATGCTTGTGCTCTTTATCCTGCTTTATGTGCTGATGAGTAATTTTATTTACCAGGTTTTCGGTATTAGCTTGAGCATCCCCATGACCCGTAATGAGCACCGGGCACCTTTGACGACCATTAACCAAAATACCATTTACATCGGCCAGCCAAATTCCGGTAAAAGTAAGGTGATCCAACGTATTCAGGATAATTTCCACATTATTGACCTTCGGGATTTTTCCACCCCAGAGGAGTTGAATGACCAGGTAGAGAACGCTCTTCAAGCGGTTAAAGATTGTAAGGTCATTATACTGGATCATTTTGATTTACGCTTTGATGAACTGGAATGGAACTATGCGCTCCTTCAGCTTTTAGAACATCTTATCAGCGGGCATCGCAAGGTATTATTACTCATTGCGACCATTGATCCTGCCCTCATTATGCCTCGTTTAATGAAAAAAAGTAAAAATAATGAGGAAGAAATTACACCCGATCAGCCGGAGAAAAGGTCCGGGATCAGCGTTGATAAAAACTACTTGAACCGGTGGACGATGATCCTGAGTTCTTTTGCTAAGGTTTACCATCGCATCTATACGGATGATGCAGCCTTTTTGGCAGAAGTAGAAAAAATCCATCCCGGTTTTCAACAATCTAAGAGTAAGGAAAATCCGATGGTCAAAATCTTGGTTGAGGAGTGTCGGCATACTTCTTTTTTGCAACACGTCGGCTTGGATATACTAACGAAGTACGACCTGCAAAAGGATTTTATCAACGAGGAAATTTTGATCGATGAGATCCTGCTGCGATCGGAAGCTTATTACGAATCCATCTGGGCAACTTGTTCGATTGATGAGAAAATTACCCTGATCCATTTGGCGCGCAATAATTTCGTACCCGAAAAAGACGCCCGAATTGTGCGGTTGCTGATGCGTAAGGGGCTGGTCAGTTCTAATCAATACCGGTTACTCAATAAGAGTTTTGCCGATTTTGTGATGAATGCAGAATCTTCGGCCGTCATTAAAAACTGGAAACGCAACCAGGAAAACACTTGGGACAACATCCGTACACCATTGATCACCATCGTATTGGTTGTCGTTGCCTTTATTTTTGTGACGCAACGGCAGTTGTTTAATGTCAGCATCGCCTGGATAACGACTTTTGCGGCATTGATACCGGCATTTTTGCGGGTACTTAGTATGGCGCGGCCTAAATTCAGTTTTGGACGAAAGACGGCTGCGGTTAGTGAAGAGCTGCTAGGCGATTGATGGGGAGGGGAAGAGGGGGTGATGAGCCTTCGGCTTTTTTGAACCATAGAGAACATGAAGGGCATGGAGATTTATTTTATCCTTTACTTCCTTGCGGAAGTTTATGATGTCATTCCATTGGGTATTGTTTGCTCTTCGAAGTCTCTGATTTTTTCGCCTATTGAGTCAGAGACTCGCGAGTTTCGCCGCATCAAGACAATAGTACCGGACACAGAAAGTAAATATTAACCTGATATTTTCCGGTTAGAGACCGATTGATATTGTATCGAAGTCTGGAGACT
>CAZHNG010000027.1:0-29901 GCA_964533785.1 uncultured Saprospiraceae bacterium
AAAATTTCCGTTGATTGTCAATTAGTTAGAATTTTTAGTCTAACTTCTAGAGTCGAACGTCAAAAGTCTAAAATATAATACAAATAAAATAAAGTAAATCAAAACTTTAGATTCGGCGCTTAGAATAATACGCTTGTCTAGACGGTATACTATAAAATGAATCGTGCTACTCACAGCCGTTCACTTAAAATCGCCGTAAAAGTGCGAACTGCATCGATATAATTCCCCAACCGGATATTTTCATTCGGGCTATGTTGATTATTGTCCCGGTTTACCGTAGGTACAGTAACGGCAGGAATGCCCAAAGAATTGACAAAGGGGCTGATCGGGATGGATCCACCTGAATTGCGGATCTTAATAGGTGTTTCTCCAAAGGCATTAGTCAAGGCACGATCCAACCATAAACCTACTTCTGAATCAAAAGGAGTACGGAAAGCCTGGTAGGATATTTGGGAACGGAAGAAAGCGATGCGGGAATATTGCATTCGTTCCTCTTCGGTGGGTTCACGGCCCTCTACGATGTGGTATCCCTGATCAACAATATGTTGACGCACCAGACCGATGAGTCGCTCCGGATCACACTCCGGTACGAGACGAATATCGATCTCGGCAGTGGCAGTTGGAGGAATGATGGTTCTGACCTTGCCGCCAATCCAGCCGGCGGCCATTCCTCTGACGTTCAAGGACGGATACTGGATCGCCTCCTGGTAATTGTTGCCCACTTTATCGATCTCGGCAATACCCAGGTTTTTTCTGATCATTGTTTCATCGTCGGGTACACTTTCCAGGATGGCTGTGGTTTCACGATCTATTTCAATGCCCTCGTAAAAACCGGGGATGATCACCCTGCCATCGGCATCTTTCATGGAACCAATCAATTGTGCTAGCCGGATAGCCGGATTGGGGGCATAGTTGCCGTAATGGCCGCTGTGCTGTGCAACACGAGGACCATATACCGTGAGCGTTAAGGTTGCAATACCTCTGGCGCCAAAAGTGAGCGTGGGTTGATTAGAAATGTGGCGAGGGCCGTCGAAGATGATCAGCATATCCGCTTGCAGGTTCTCCTGATATTTTTCCACCGCTGCCGGTAATTGAGGAGATCCCAGTTCTTCCTCAAAATCCATAATGATCTTGAGATTGTAGTTGGGAGCCGTTCCAATACTTTTTTGGGCATCTAATGCAGCTAAAAAAGCCGCGACGGGCCCCTTTGCATCAGAGGCAGATCGTGCAAATATGCGCCATTCCGGATCAAATTTTTTTTCGAGCATTTCTTTGGGGATGATCGTCCATTCTCCCTGTTCATTTTGTTTTTTCAGTACTGGTTCAAAAGGATCTTCTTGTTGCCACTTGGAAGGATCAACAGGTTGTCCGTCGAGTTGAAGATAAACCAATACGGTTTTTTGAGCACCCTCTACCTGGCGGGTTGCCAACAAAAGAGGAACGGTAGGCGTTTCCAGGCGTTTAGTGGTGAAGCCCCGCGCCTGAAAAGCACGTTCTGACCAGATTATGTTGGTTTCAATATCCTTTGGATAATGTGCGTCATTTGGCATGGATAACAATTCAAAAAAGGTGGGGAGAGAATTTTGGCCGTATTTTTGTGCTAATGCTTCTAATCGGCTTTTGCTGATGGTGGATTGACCAAAACTAACAGTGGTAATAGCAATGAAAATTCCAATAGTGAAGGCTGTTTTGCATGCGTTCATAAGTTCAAAATTTGTTGTGCGGACAAGAATATTTCGGGTCAATCGTTAAGAGTATTTTAAAGGTCAGGCTCTTGGCTAGACTATAATTTATCTAGACTTGTTCATTAGGCTTTTAACGCTGTAAAGCGCAACAGCAGCTCTATGATAATCAACAAATAACCTTAAGTAAAAAATATTACCTTAAAGTGCCTTGTTTGGTTGATTATCAAACACTTTAAATGTTATTCAAAAGTCTAGTTGTTTAGACAAGTCTAATTAATTTCGCGTATTCACAATTATCTTATATCGACCATAAAAATACATTAAAGATGATTAGAAACACAATCATGATCGCCTTATCAGTGTTGGTACTAGCATGTAACACACCACAAGAATCTTCAGAAACAACATTCAGTGCAGATGGCTACCTTATCGAAGAAGTGCCAGGCACCAGCCTGCAGAAGGCAGTCAAAAGAGATGCCAACGGTAATTTGATCGAACAGGGCTATTTACTCAATGGTGTTCAGACCGGGGCTTGGACTACTTTTCACGTGGAAAAAAATATCCCGCAACGGATTATCAATTATGTCAATGGTACGGCTTCCGGTATTTACCTGGAGCTCAACGAAAGAGGTCAGGTTGAATTAATGGCCAATTACGAAAATAACCAACTAGATGGACCATGGGGCAAATACAAATTTGGCCGTCCGGTTCAAACAGCTTCTTATAAAGCCGGAAAGCTGGATGGGCTTTACCAGGAATACAACGACCGGGATGGAAAGATTAGAAAATCCATTACCTATAAAAATGGAGAATACGATGGACCCTACAGGTTTTACAATGACAAGGGAGAGGTAACAGTAGAATATGTCTATGAAAATGGAGAGAAAGTTAGCGGTGGAATGCTTAATGAAGGAGTGGCTAACGACCCGAAATGAAGTCGAGCAGAGCAGTGTGATCTTTGCGCTTAAGTGAGATGCCAAATTAAACCTGCCTGCCTATACTCCGAATTAGAAAAGTTGGACGCAGAGGAACGCAGAATTACGATGATTTTAAAAGAAAATTTTTAAAATTATCTTTTTGTAAACCCGCTTGAGGATGACTTACGTCGATCACTTAAATACACTCACATCCTCAATTGCCTGGTGAATATTCTGACGTTCTGCTTCAACTTTTTCGTCGCTCCAATTGAAATAGCGTTGGAATTCTCTCAGAATGGGCTCGATCAAAAAGGGGATCGTTTCAATATCGAAATACAGCCTGCCTGTCCTTCGATTAAAGAAATCCATAGGAGTTTGCGTTAATTCGTGGTGAATGCAGAATTCTAATTCCGCTTTGGCCAATTTCAACCGGATGTCATCATCATCTTTTTCTGCGAGGTGATCCAAGATCAGGTCCGTTTGCCGGCCATAATTATGTACCAGGTATTGAGCTGCGTAAGGATCAAAACCATAGGCTTCTACTTTATTTTTGACTTTCTCGCAATAGCGTTGTACTGCGTCGCCGTTTTCAAAAGGACCTCCAGATAGGATAATCTGGTGAGTACGGCATTTATTGAGTGTTCGGTTATGTCCGTCTTTCATTTTCTCGGCGATCAGATCCACTACTTTTTGTGCCATTTTGCGGTAGCCGGTCAGCTTTCCTCCTGCAATGGAAATAAGCCCTGAATCGGATTGAAATATTTCATCTTTACGAGAAATTTCGGACGCTGATTTTCCCTCTTCAAAGATTAAAGGCCTTAGTCCCGCCCAGCTGGAAATAACGTCCTCCATTTGTAAATTTAAATCCGGGAAGGTGTGGTGGATACCGTCGATAATATAGGCGACATCTTCTTTATCCGTTAGAATGCGGTCTTTATCTCCCGTATAATGGGTATCGGTGGTGCCTATATAGGTAATGCGGCCCCGTGGAATAGCAAAGATCATTCTACCGTCAGGTACATCGAAGTACACCGATTGTTGAACCGGGAAAAGGTGGTGAGGGACTACAATATGTACCCCTTTGGAAAGGAATAAATGCTTTCCTTCCAACGATCGGTTGATCTTGCGAAGATCGTCGACCCAGGGCCCGGCAGCGCTGACAACGTATTCTGCGGCAATTTCTAAAGATTCGCCATTGATACGATCCGTTCCTTTGACTCCTTTGACAAGACCGTTTTCGTAGATAAATTCCTCGGCTTGTACGTAATTAATAGCCGTTGCTCCTTTTTGGACGGCCGTTTTAATGATTTCCATGGTCAACCGGGCATCATCCGTACGGTATTCGGCGTATAAGCCGCCTCCTTTTAAGGTATTGCCAGGCAGTAGTGGTTCTGCTTTTAATGTTTCCGCTTTATTTAACATTTTGCGCTGATCACTTCTTTTTACACCAGCTAATACATCATAAACCATAAGACCGACTGAAGTGAGTAACTTTCCGAAAGTACCCCCTTCGACGATGGGAATGAGCATTTTTTCCGATACTACCAGGTGGGGGGCCAGTTTATGTACTGTTGCCCTTTCACGTCCTACTTCTCTTACCAGTCCTATTTCAAATTGCTTCAAGTATCTCAGACCGCCGTGGATCAGTTTCGTCGATTTGCTGCTGGTACCGGAAGCAAAGTCTTTCTTTTCAATTAAGGCACATTTTAAGCCCCGGGAGGCAGCATCGAGGGCTATACCACAACCGGTGATGCCTCCTCCGATGATTACGAGATCATATTTTTCCGAATTGAGTTGTTGTACAATTGCAGGTCGGTTGAGCGCAGAAAAGTTAGCCATGAGCATTTTTTTGCGAATCTAATTGAATTGTGAGAATCTAAAAAGTTTTCCTATTAGTTGAAACTAGGATGGCAGGAAAAGGTTTGAAAGTTTGAATTTTAAGGCTTAGTCACCTTTTTGGTGGGAGCGATTTTCAGATCGCTAAAATTTATACTGATATTAAAAAGGCTAACGTATTCCAGCGGGTGGAATTCTAATTGCCGGGATTCTTGTGGTAATTCCCGGTTATTGGTGCTGATCATTTTGGCTTTGAAGCTGGAAGGTAAGTTGATTTCCGAGCCGGTAGCAGAGATATTGTAGGCTACTAATTGTGGATTGGGAGTAAATAAATTCACATCCGCCATTTCTGCTTCTAGTTTGAGAAGAGAAAGCAGAGGGCTTGCACTGACGTTGACACTCCCGTAATGCGCTCTGATCGTTAATTCGCCTTGAACATTGTAGAGATCTATGGCCGATCTGCGAGAATCAATAGTGGTGACGGCATCCAGGTTTTGACCGAATAACTCGCCAAATCTGGTGTTGACGTCAATTAAGCCTGAAACTTCGTCCAGATCGATTCGGGTAAAAGCACTTTTTATTTTTAATCGATTAGATAAATTACTGAGATTGACCACTCCGTATTGATTTTTGACGTATACGGGACAGGCAGGGGGGAGGGTGATGTGATACCTTACACTCAAAATGGAATTGGGACTGCCGTCTTTCTCTGAGATATAATTGCGCAGATAAATTTTGTTCTTTACCCTTGATGCTAAGTAATTGATTTTTTCGACGTCGGCTTTAGCGGTATTTTCATCGACGTGTTTGGATTCGAATTCAATTTTGGTAATGATTTCATCTTTTTCCCAGGTGTTAATGACTATTTCAGCATTTTGGCCTTCGATATTGATTTCATAACCAGGCTTGAAATGGAAGGACTTTTCAATAGTTTTAGTTACGACTCGCATGGTTACCTGTCCTTGAGCAAGAAAAAAACTGAAGCAGCTCATTATTGTAATATATCCAAATGCTTTCATCATCATCATAAGTTTAGTAAGAAGCGTTTACCACTAATTGCCTTATTAAGGCGGTTCTTTGGTTCTCAATGTCCTTGAGCCTGAGCATTAAATCCTTGCTTTGATTGTTATAATTGGTGCTTATGGATTGTAACGTTTCCTTAGCCATTTGCAATTCCATTAATTCTGACCTGGTATCCTGGTACGCAGTAGATTGGCGGAGCATTTCATTATCAGCAAATAATTGCAGTACTTCATCGATGGCGGCTTCATCTTCTTCCCAGTTAAAAGAAGGGGATGGCGCAAGTACTTTTTCCGAGTGATAAGTATACGTAGAATCAGACTTAATCTGCACTACCTGTAAAACCAACCAAGTGGAAACAGCGATGGCCAGGGTCGCAGCAATGGCATATTTCCAAATATTTATTGTTTGGGGGGAATTTTCCAGGTGTTTTTCTACGTTGATCCACACCCGGGAAGCCGGCTCGTAGGTAGGAAGATCATTCAAACCACGAGCGATCATGGCATCATACTGCAACATGGTACGAATATTCTCCCAATTCTTTTTGTCAGGCAGGTATTTAGGCAGTTGTTTTAAACTTTCCTTTAGCACCCTATTGTTTTGTTCGTTATTGTAGCCCATAATCTAATAGCTTGTTTATGGTCTCCCGCAATTTCTTTTTGGCATAAAATAATTGTGATTTGGAAGTCCCGACGGTAATGCCAAGTAAATCAGCAACTTCCTTATGCTGGTAACCTTCAATTTCAATTAGTACGAAAATTGTCCGGTATCCATCCGGCAGAGATTGAATGGCCTTTTCTAAATGTTCGACATCGATGTGGTGCCCCCAGTCAACCCAGTCGTTGGGGTTGATATTTTCTAAAGGTTCAGTTGGATGGATCTTTCTCAACTTACTGAGGGCAGTACGTACAACGATGGTCTTAATCCAGGCTCCTAAGGTAGAACTGCGTCGAAAAGTATGTAGATTCTGAAATACCTTAATAAATGCGTCTTGCAATACGTCGTTCGCTTCGTCGTAATCATTAATGATCCTGTAGGCTGTCGTAAACATCGCCCGACAGTACTTTTCGTACAAGGCCTTCTGTGCGAGACGTTTGCCGGCTAAACAATCATCTATTAATTGGTTTTCTGTCATTTCAATAACAAAGGCCATAGATCTACATTTCGAATAAATAGATCAAATAGTTGGCAGTATGGTTGTATGTAAGGTACAAATTTTTAAATACCGCAAATAATATTATTCGGAGGTATCGCCAAACATATAGGCTACCGAAAATAATAACCTGGCCGGTTCATCATTAAAATTATAATTGCGTCCATTGAACCGCAGGTGATCGCCATAGTTGGTGAAATTTCCCTGGTAGCGAAAATCAAGAGCAATTTTCCAAATATCCAAACCAATGCCACCTTGCCAACCTAAGGTAAGATCTTTAAAGTCTTCACGATAACCCTCAACATCTAATAAACCTGAGGTATTACTTAAAAAAACATGGGCTTCCGGGCCGGCCATTAACCTAAGGGGCCCCACCTTTACACCAAACAATACCGGGACATCCAGGTATTGGAATTTTTCTTCCGTAACACGGTTGAATAAGCCTGCGGAGTCAACGTCGGTAAGTTGAAAATCAGCGGAATTAGAATTATACAGCACTTCGGGTTGTATGAGGAAATTTCCAATTCTAATTTGCACCAATAAACCTCCATAAATACCGAGGTTCGCATCTTTCAAAGCCAGGGTGAACTGCTCCCGTCCGTCCGCATTTAAAATGTTTAAATCATCGGCGTTCAGGTCAGTGGTTCCTATTCCGGCTTTAAATCCCAGTTTTACCTGAGCAAATGAAAGGGAAGTCATTAGTACGCAAACGAATAAAAAAAGAATCCTTCTCATAATATGAATTTTTGGGCTAAAACGATAGGGTATGCAAAAAAGGTATGCTGGCAGGGAATTATTAACAGAAGATTATGTGCCAACAAACCTAAAGGGCTGCAAGGCTTGTTGGCTCGATACTATTCATCAATACGTTGGTTGAAATTGAAAGTCCTCGAATTTGAGTATGTGTAAGTATTTATTTTCAAACTTTTCAATAGGGGTTCTTTCCTGGCCGGTCGTAGTCGGCAGAAAAACTTCTTTAAAATCAAAGTAAGTATGAAGATACCTTTCCGGATTATTCTCGCTGATAAAGTATTGGAATTTCGTACCGTACTGGTTGATCATTCTTCCGAAATACAGTGCTACGTCCCTGCCAACGTACGCTTCATCCCTGGGGATAAGTCCGTATTTATCAAAAAAGGTACGTTTAAAGCGTTGTGCTTCTTCGGACAACGGATTTAAATACTGACCACTGCTTACGTGAACATTCAGTTTATCAAAATAGGCGAAATCAATTCTTTCAAATTTTGTCCATTGCGGCATACCATAGACGGCAACGTAATTGCCATTGTTTTGGGAGACTTCCAGATCCAATTTACGTAAAAAAGAAAATACAAATCGTTCATCCGTGCTGGAAGGTACGATGAAGATGGTCGTATCAGACAAGGCAATGAATGGTAATACATCAATTTCATTAAAACCAGAACCATCTTGTGGGATGTTTAAGATATATTCCCGAAACGATGTAGTATCTCTGCCTCCCGTTAGCGCCCGGTTTTCTTCTTGAAGGTACTCCATCGCCATTAGTTCCTCCGCGTTGTTTTGGCTGACAACCACGATCTGCTCCGTTGAATAATATTTGCGGGCATGTTTTACGATGGCCTCCATGTGCGATCTTAACCCCGGACGCACCTGGATATAGTTGGGGTTGCGCAGAGCATCGTTCTGGGGAACATAATGAGGGGAAACGAAGGTGATATCATTGCGGTTAGCAAATTCGGCAACTAATTCAACATTTTCTTTACGGTATGGCCCAATAATGAGATGAGCATTGTTGATGCCGTTATCCTCGCGAAGTAATTTACTTACCTGCCTCGGTTGACCTCCCGTGTCAAATACGGAAACGTTGAGTTTGACATCTTCTGTACTGAGCTCTTCAAACGCAATCTGCATCCCCCCGTAAAAGTGTAACGCCCAATTTGAAATGGGGTCAATACGGTCTGCTTCCGGATTGAATCGATCAGTAATGAATGGTAGTAATACGGAGATGTTGTAAGAAGAAAGTAGTTCAGAGCCGTACTGACCCGTTCCCAGGCGTTCAACTAAGTTCTCACTGTTAACGCCGACTCCCTCTGAAGTGATCACGGCAGCTTCCAGTTCTTTCCAGAAAATGGTGTCGAGCACTTCTTTGGGCACTTCTTCCGGTTCAATATAGGTTCCCGTTTCCGGGTCGTAAACTCTGCGTCCGGTAAGCGGATCTAACTCTTCAACATCGTCTCCATTGTCATCGTTCCTCACCGTTCTGTCCTGTGCTTTACGGAAAAGATCACAAGATGATAAACTGATCAAAACGGACAATAGTGTGAATAGTAAAACCCTATTCCCAGTCAATAGTAGATGGTGGTTTGGTACTGATATCATATACTACTCGGTTTATGCCTTTTACTTGGTTAATTATTTCGCTTGATACTGTAGCTAGAAAGTCGTGAGGCAATCGGCTCCATTCTGCAGTCATTCCATCTACTGAATTTACTGCCCTTAAAACGACGGTGGACTCGTACGTCCGCTCATCCCCCATTACCCCTACTGACTTTATGGGCAAAAGAATACAGGCGGCTTGCCATACTTTATCATACAGATCATACTCCTGCAATTTACGAATAAATATCTCATCGGCTTCCTGCAGTAATTTTACTTTTTCTGCGGTGACATCACCAAGGATCCTAATGCCAAGGCCTGGCCCGGGGAAGGGGTGTCTTCCCAGAATAGCCGATGGAACCCCCAGCGTTTTACCAACTTCGCGTACTTCGTCTTTGAAAAGCATGCGAAGTGGTTCTACAATTTTTAAATGCAACACTTCCGGTAAGCCCCCGACGTTGTGGTGCGATTTGATCGTAACCGATGGGCCATGAACGGAGACGGATTCAATCACATCAGGATAGATGGTTCCTTGTCCCAGCCATTCCACTTCTTCGATCTTCGCAGCTTCCTCCTGAAATACTTCAATAAAGACCCGGCCTATAGCCTTTCTTTTGTGTTCAGGATCGGAAATCCCTTTGAGAGCTTGGTAAAACTTTTCTTCGGCATTAATGCCTATAACGTGCAAGCCCATGTGTTCATAAGAGGCGAGTACTTTTTCGAATTCATTTTTCCGAAGTAAGCCGTTATCGACAAAAAAGCAAATTAATTGATCTCCAATTGCTCTTTGCAAAAGTGCTGCTGCTACTGTAGAATCCACTCCGCCGGATAAGCCCATTAAGACGTGTTCGTCGCCGACCCTTTGACGAAGTTGTTCTACCGTTTCTTCTACGAAGGCTCTCGGTGTCCAGTCGGGCGCACAGCCGGCAATATCAAAAAGGAAATTGCTTAATAATTGTTTGCCGTCAATACTGTGGGTTACTTCCGGATGGAATTGTATACAGTAAACAGGGGAGGAGTAAGTCTCTGGATCAGACCGGAATGCAGCAACATCAATACTTTCGGTACTTGCTACGGTATTGAACAAGGGAGGAATGTCCAGAATAGTATCTCCGTGGGACATCCAAACTTGCGTGTTTTCTTCTATGTCTTTGAATAATGGATCCTTTGTTTTGATTTTATTCAGCAGTGCTTTGCCGTATTCTCTTTTATCAGATTTCGCTACCCGGCCACCGAAGGCGTTGGCTATATACTGGGCACCGTAACAAATCGCCAAAACAGGTACTTTCCCAATGATAGGAGTTAGATCAAACTGGAGTGCGTTTGCATCTAATACCGAAAAAGGACTGCCCGATAGAATCACGGCATTGATATCCTCACTCAGCTCTATTGGCTCATTGTAAGGTAGAATTTCCCCGTACACCTTCAATTCTCTGACCCTGCGGGCAATCAATTGGGTGTATTGTGATCCAAAATCCAAAATAAGTACCCTTCCTTCCATAAGGCAAATATAATATTTGTTTGGTATTAAAACCGGGAGAGTGAAAGGAAGGGGTAATACAAGGGGGCCAGTTAGCAATAAAAATAAAGGGTGAGGAGATATTTATTCATTGATCGGATAGTACTTGGCCATGGTAACCACTTAAAGTTAAAAAATTTTCAAAATCATTGATGTTTAATATGTCCCACACCGCTTGTTTTTTGTCTTTTTGTTGCAGGTAATAGGCTTTTGTAATTTGAAAACCCAGCCAGTAGCGCTTTCAATCCGATATCTGATGAATCCTTGTACTCCCGCCGAACCTTCTTCGAGGTATTTGGCAAAATATTTTGCCTTGAATTTTGGCTTTGCGGAATCGTAGCATTCCCAAAACAGGTCAATATCTGAAGTGATAATATTAGCTTCCGACGGAGCGCTATTTTGTGAATGGGTCACTGATACGGAAAAAACGATAATAATGAAATATAAGCTTGCTTTTTTCATGAGAGCGCATTTTATGAAGCTATTGTTAAATAAAAAGCGAAGTTGCTATCCCAAAACGTCCAGTTTTTTTGCCGGGTACGTTTTTCAAAAGATCTGTACAATGATTGATTTAAAGAAAGGAAAAAATCTTTATTTTATCTTTTGTCTTTGGCGGTTGCTATCAATGATTCTAATTCGTCAAGTTCTTCGTCAGTTAAATGCTGGTCTGAATGATCCAAAAAACTGGCTACAGCCTCCGAAATGGAGCCCTGGAAAAAAGTCTTTAGGACGTGATTGAGGCTCTTTTTTCGGATCTTTTCAGGGGCGATAGTAGCTTCGTACACGTATTGCCTACCAGATTTTGAGTGCTTTAAGTACCCTTTTTCCTCCAGGATACCCAGGATTTTGCGTACGGTTGCGTACCCGGGCGGATCTTCCATTTTATCCCTGACTTCCTGGGCAGTCAGATTCCCGTACTGGTAAATAATGTCCATAATCTGCCGTTCGCGCTTCGACAGTTGTTGTAACGATGCATCTTTCATATAAAATAAATTGATGTGAAATTTTTCACACTTCAAATGTGAGGATAATATTTTTAACCTCCAAATAAAATGCGAATTTTTTCACATTTTATTTGGAATTTTTTGCTACATTTATTGGGGAACAACAAATTATCTACAACTAAAATACATCGAAACAAAATGAAAAGATCGCGAAGAAAGTTTTTGGAAAAGTCAGGTATTGCGCTGGCGGGGGTTGGGGCATCACAATTTGTTCCCGCTCCATTATTTTCACGGTCCGGTTCTATTTCGCCGAATGAGAAATTGAACATTGGCGTGATCGGGTGTAATGGGATGGGTTGGTCGAATACCAATTCATTATTGAAAATGGCGGATGTGGATTGCATTGCCGTTTGTGATGTTGACCAGTCTGTGATTGACAGGAGGTCAGCCAATGTTGAAGGACTTAGGGGGCATAAGCCAGAGGCTTACAAAGATTACCGCAAGCTGTTAGAGAACAACGATATTGATGCGGTAGTCATTGGCACACCGGATCATTGGCATTGCAAAATGATGGTTGATGCAGTAGAAGCGGGCAAGCATGTGTACGTAGAAAAACCGGCAGCCAATACGATTGAGGAATGCCAGATTATGATCGATGCAGCAAAGAAATACGGTAAAATCGTACAAGTAGGGCAATGGCAACGTAGCGGACCGCATTATGCGGATGCTATCGACTTCGTACAATCGGGAAAGCTTGGTAACATTCGCCTGGTAAAGGTATGGGCATACCAGGGTTGGATGGAACCGGTACCGGTAAGACCTGATGGTACACCACCGGATGGTGTTGATTATGAAATGTGGTTAGGGCCTGCACCTAAGCGTCCTTTCAATCCTAATCGGTTTCACTTTAATTTTCGCTGGTTTTGGGACTATGCCGGCGGATTGATGACGGATTGGGGGGTTCACGAAATTGACATCGCGCTGTTTGCCATGAAGGCCAGTGCTCCAAAATCGGTTGTTGCTTCCGGTGGTAAGTTTGCTTATCCGGATGATGCTTCTGAAACTCCGGATACCCTGCAAACCGTTTTTGAATACGATAATTTTAACATGCTGTGGGAACATGCTACGGGCATTGACAACGGCAATTACGGCCGGACGGAAGGAATTGCCTTTATCGGAAATAACGGTACGCTGGTCGTCAACCGGCAAGGCTGGGAAATTATTCCGGAGACGGAAAGAGAAGATGGTATGATAAAATATAAAATGCCCGACATTCCTGACCAGCCCCGTCAACAAAATTACTTAGATCTGCACACCCAGAATTTTGTACAAGCCATCAGGGATAATGATCCATCAATCCTTAAATGTGCTATGGAAACCGGTTCCGTTGCGGCGATTAACGCACAAATGGGTAATATCGCCTATAAAGTAGGCCGCAAGATCTACTGGGATGCCAACAGCAATACTTTCAAAGGAGACGAAGAAGCTAATCAGTTGATCAAAGCTGATTACCATAATGGGTGGAAGGTGCCGATGAGTTAATACAAGTTTGGACGAGTTAGCGAGTTAGTACGGGTTACCTGTACTAATTCGTTTTCTTACTCTGCCAACCCTCTCCCTTCCTTAACGATTTTCCCTTCCTGGTTTAATTTTTTCATGAGGCGGTCGAGGATACCGTTGATAAAGTCTTTACTTTTGTCCGTGCTGTATTGTTTGGAAATGTCGACAAATTCGTTGAGCGTAACTTTAGTGGGGATAGTAGGGAAGTTTGTCAATTCGGCAAGGGCCATTTTGAGCAGTATCATATCAATGATGGCTACCCGGTCCACGTCCCAATTTTTCAAGGTTGGTTTAATCAGGTTTAACAAGTTGTTGTCATTATCGTGGACGAAATGGAGTAGGGTTTCTCCAAAATCAACAGTAGTTTCTGTGGGTGGGCGGTGTTCTTGAAAAAAGGGGCCGTCATTTGGTAAAGCTTTAATCGATCTTTTGATAGCGCCCATGACAAGAGATTGATCATCAGACCAGAAAGGATAATGATCTTCAATGGATTCCGTAAATAACTCGTTGTTAACGCAATGCTTATACAAATCCAGTAAAATCTGGCGGTGATCTTCTTCTGTATTGTCCTGCCTTTTGATATACTCTTTGTAGGCTTTTGTTTTGGCAAAGTTGTGATAAATTAACCGGATATTATCTGCATTGATTTTCTGTGGCAGCTTTTTTTCACGAAAAAGGTCTTGTAGTTCGCTATTTTTGACCAAGGACTGGGTGAGCGGATTGGTGAAAAATTTTGCCGTAAATAGTTTGTCTTCTTCTGAAGGAAGTAGTTTGGAGGATTTTTTTTGTTTATCCTTCTTAGCATAGGATGCGATCTGGATTAACAACAGGAGGTTGAACAGATAGAGTTCATAGGAACTCTGAACGCTCTGACGGTAACGTTGCATTGCAATCGAAAAGGGGAGTTTGGTATCCCTGCTCATTGAGTATAGAACCTGCATTACTTTTATGCGGATATTCCTCCTACTTAGCATGATAAACGGTCTTCTTCATTTTAAGGATCTTCGTCAATGACAAAGAAACATAATTTTGAAAGAATTACATATTTAAATAGAATTCTTTTGTCAATTCTACGTATTCATCGGTATAGTCGTTGCGTTTTTCCTTTTGAATAATCAGTTGATCTTTAGTCAGGGCAATTTCTTTTTTCCCGAAACGCATCAATAATCTTTCTATTTGTTTATCGGCTTTGGGGTAAACTTCGGTGATATGGGAACAATACAATTGATACCTGACGGCCACTTCCTTAAAACGCAATCCCTCAATGTAAGGCAGTATGACAGAAAAGTTGCCCTCGGGAGTGAGTAAAGACCTTACGGCGGTTAATAGATCGCCATGAGCGAGTTTGGTGGTATGCCTTACGCTGTTCTTATCCTGGTAGGAAGAAAGTGTACCTCCGGTGAAAAACGGAGGATTACAAACGATCAGGTCATACTGCATTTGAGAGGATTTACTGTATTCCTGTATAGATTGATGAATAGCGGTTAAACGATCTGTCCAGGCGCAGTTAGCCATATTAGCTTTAGCTTGATCGAATGATGTGTCATCAATTTCTATTGCGTGAATTTGAGCTTCCGGTATTCTTTGGGCCAGCATGATCGCAATTAAACCAGTACCGGTACCGATGTCCAATACGGCGTTTACGCCTTCGGTATTTGCCCAAGCACCCAATAAGATCCCGTCAGTACCGACTTTCATTTTACATTTGTCTTGTGCAAGCGAAAATTGTTTGAATTGAAATACGGTTGAAGAACTATTTTTTGACATAGTGTTTTCTTAAATTTTTGCAAATATACGCTCTGATTAATATTTGAGGTCATTAAATTGAATTTGCCAATATTTCAATAACTGTTTTGACTTTTTGTTTTAATTCACTAAAATATTCGCAGAACAAACATATATTTGAAGGCAGTAAAAGAACAGCGGACTCGAAATGGCAAAGAAAATAGCAAAAAAACCGACCAAAGTATCCAGGGATAAATTGGGAGCTGGTATCGGAGCAATATTCAATAAGGATATTGATCAGGAGATTGCTTCCAATCCGGAGGAAGTCGTCAAAGAACTTTCCAATTCCATAGCGATGATCCCCGTGGATGCAATTGAGGTTAATCCCAATCAACCTCGGAACCACTTTGATGAAGAAGCTCTGAAAGAACTGTCGGGCTCCATTGCTACTCACGGTCTTATACAACCCATTACGGTACGCCGGTTAAATGATGACGAATACCAGTTGATTTCAGGAGAGCGGCGGCTGAGAGCGTCGAAACTTGCCGGATTAAAAGAGGTGCCGGCCTACGTACGTATCGCTAATGACCAGCAAATGCTTGAAATGGCGTTAATCGAAAATATTCAACGTGAAGACCTCAATGCCATGGAAATTGCCATCACTTACCAAAGGCTAAAAGAAGAATGTGATTTAACTGACGAAAAGTTGTCAGAAAGGGTAGGGAAGAAGCGCTCTACGGTTACCAATTATATGAGATTGCTTCACTTACCGCCAGTTATTCAAAATGCGGTTAGGGATAAAGAAATTTCAATGGGACACGCTAGGGCTTTGATTAAAGTGGAAGACTTTGCTACGCAAAATGCCTTATTGAAGAAAACAAAAGAAGAAGAATTGTCTGTCAGAGAACTTGAGAGGTTGGTTAGTGCTTATAATTCTCCAAAACCGGAACGAAAAGCTAAATCAAAGCTACCTGAGGAATACAGAAATGTGGAACAGACCTTCAAAAGCTTTTTTGGCTCCGGAAAAGTGCATATTAAATTAAAAGGAGACGGAAAAGGGCAAATTGTTATTCCTTTTGAACGGGTAACGGAGTTAAACCAGTTTTTAGACTGTATTAATGAATAATGCTGACGTAACGCTTAGGCTTGGAAATATCAGGGTTTTTCCAAATACTTAATTCTCAATTCTAAACATAAAAACATGTCAAACCACTCTACGAAATTTCGCCAGGGAGTATTATACGGTGATGAAGTAACCGAACTATTCAATTATGCCAATGCGAATGATTTTGCTATTCCCGCAGTAAATTGTGTGGGAACTAATTCTGTGAATGCGGTCATGGAAACGGCACGGGAGGTCAATTCTCCGGTGATCATACAGTTTTCCAACGGAGGGGCTAGTTTCTTTGCGGGTAAAGGCTTATCGAATAGTGACCAACAGGCTTCCATTCTCGGCGCGATATCGGGAGCGATGCACGTACATACCATGGCGGCCGCTTACGGAGTGACGGTTGTGCTGCATACGGATCACTGTGCACTTAAATTGCTACCCTGGGTAGAAGGTTTGGTTGAGCATAGTGAAAAGTTTTATGAGGAAAGGAAGTATCCTTTGTTCAGTTCTCACATGCTTGACTTATCAGAAGAGCCCTTAGAAGAGAACATTGCCATTTGTGCACGTTATTTAGAACGTATGCACAAGGTCGGTATTACTCTGGAGATAGAGTTAGGCGTTACGGGCGGAGAGGAAGACGGCGTTGATAACACGGACATTGATAGTTCCCGTCTTTACACCCAACCCGAAGAAGTGGCCTATGCTTACGAACAGCTTAAACGGATCAGCGATAAATTTACCATTGCCGCTGCTTTCGGTAATGTTCACGGCGTATACAAACCGGGTAACGTTTCTTTGCAACCCGTTATCTTGAAAAATTCTCAGGAGTATGTGCAGGAGAAATTCGGCACGGACGATAATCCGATCAATTTTGTATTCCACGGGGGAAGTGGTTCTTCAAGGGAAGAAATCAGAGAAGCGATAGAATACGGTGCAATAAAAATGAACATCGATACCGACTTACAATGGGCATTCTGGGACGGTGTGCGCAACTACTACGAAGGCAAAAAGGGATATATGCAAACTCAGATCGGTAATCCCGACGGCGACGATCAGCCCAATAAGAAATACTACGATCCCCGTAAATGGCTACGTTCGGGTGAAGAAAGCTTCAAAGCCCGTTTAGTGGATGCTTTTGAGGATCTGAACTGTATGAACAGGAACGCCGGTTGATTGAAAGAACTAAGAGTCGGTCAGAGAAAATTAATATTATATTGAAATAGTTAATTGACTATAAATTACTTCTAGCGTCTGGACCTATGGGTTTTATTTTAAAACTACCGTACCTAGTTCTTTAGCCAAAGCGTTCCTCATTTCATTTAATTTCTGTTGAACTTTGAGGTGAAGGATCATTTTTTGAGAGTCTCCGCTTTGGCTGAATTGTTTAATTAACTTTTGGTTTTCAGTGCATTTCTGCATGATTTTGCGTAGGCGAAAGCGCATTAATGCCTGTTTACTGTCTTTCAGGAAGTTCTCATCCGGCATTTTTTGCGTTTGCAAGAATATTTCCCAGCGTTTTTCCCAGTTTTCACTGTATTCGTAAGGAGAAGTTGCCAGATCAATAGCTAATTTACGGATGGCTTTATTCTCATGTTGAGTGAAAACCGAAGGCGTTGGCTTCTTTTTATTTTTCAACAGTTTCTGGTATTCATCTACTAATTGCTGATGCAAAGGGTGGGTAAAGTCATTGATGACATCCCGGATGTTGGACAGAATGTATTGTGCAACGGTAACCTGGCGGTCGCGATCGAATAGTTGGTGTCCACCGGTGATGAGGATCCTAATAATATCTCTTTCCTGGAAAGAAAAGCCGGTTTCTTCCTTTCGGGATGGTTGTGGGGATGTAGTTTGCGCGGCGTCGGGTAGGGGAGGAGTTGCCTTTTGGTCCCGCTCCGCTATTTCTTCTTTGAATTTTTGGGACTTGAGTTTTTTACCAATGAGTTTATTGGTTTCGTTGACCAATAATTGTTCTTCAAGGCCCATTAATCCTGCACATTCTTTCACATAAATCGACCTTTTAATAGGATCGGGGATTTTAGCAATGCTTTCTACAATACTTCTGGTCAGTTCCGTTCTTTTGACGGGATCTTTTTCGGCTTCTTTGAGAAGTACTTCAATTTTGAAGAAAATAAAATCTTTAGCGTGCTCCTCCAGGTATTTCCGGAATAGTTCTTTACCCTGGCTGCGCATGTAGGAATCGGGATCTTCTCCTGGAGGCAGCAGGGCTACTTTGACGTTCATGCCTTGTTCCAGAATGAGGTCAAGCCCCCGTAAAGCGGCTTTTATACCGGCAGCGTCACCGTCATACAACAAAGTAATGTTTGGCGTATATCTACGAACCAATTGAATTTGACCTACCGTCAACGAAGTACCGGAAGAAGCCACAACGTTTTCGATACCTCCCTGATGCAAGGAAATAACATCGGTGTAACCTTCGACGACAATGCATTCGTCGAGTTGTCGAATGGCTTTTTTAGCCTGAAAAGCGCCGTATAGGATTTTACTTTTTTGATAGATCTCAGTTTCGGGAGAATTGATATATTTTGGCGCCTTGGTATCTTTTATCAGGATACGCCCGGCAAAACCTACTACTTTGCCGCTTAAATTGTGAATGGTGAACATCACTCTTTCCCGAAAAAAATCGCCGCCATACTGGTTCGTGAGCTTCAGTTTTTCCAGAATTTCTTTACTGTAGCCGAGTTTTGTTGCCGTTTGGGTCAGTAAATTTTTTTGACCAGGCGCGTATCCCAGATCAAATTTGCGGATAATGTCTTCTGAAAAACCTCTGTTCTTAAAATAGGATAGGGCTACGCTTTTCCCACGGTCTGTATTGAAGAGTTGATCCTTATAGAGGTCTTTGGCAAATTCATTGACAATAAAAAGACTTTCCACGTATTGTTTCTCCCGGAGTGCTTCCGGAGAAGCTTCGATCTCTTCAATTTCGATTCTGTACTTTTTGGCCAGGTACCTCAGGGCTTCGGGAAAGGTCATTTGCTCATGTTCCATGATGAAATTGACCGGTGTGCCGGATTCTCCGCATCCAAAGCATTTGTAGATGTTTTTGGCTGGAGATACGGTAAATGACGGGGTTTTTTCATTGTGGAAAGGGCATAACCCTACCAAATTAACGCCTCGTCTTTTCAAGGTGACATAATCCTGGATCACTTCTTCAACTTTTGCCGTTTCCAGTATTTCTTGTACCGTTTTTTCTGGTATCAAGGTTGATTTTATTAATTGTTTGAGAAATAAAAATCCATCGCCAGATTGATCAATTCCATTTTATCCATCGTTTCGATGCTCACTGGCGGTTGGATGCCTTTAACCGCCATGTCTACTTGTATTTTTTTTCGCAATTCTTCGGTAGACAGTTTACCAAATCCTAAATCAAGATTACTACTTTTTCTATAAAAATAAACGATCTTATCCGAAAAAGATGGATCCAGGCCTTTGACCAAAACAAGCTCCCGCCGGTTTATCTTTTCGATATAATAAGCTTCGGTGATACTTTCCTCCATCGGTTTTTTTACAGAGTCGCCACCTATTTCCACCACGATCAAGTTGTTGAGCTTCGCAGACCATTTTCCACGATGCATACCTTGCCAATAATCACCGTTTGCTTCAAACTTTATGCTCCTCTGAACCGCTTCGTAACTGTAGGCCTTACTCCTTCCTTTTATGTTGTAAACTCTTTTGTATTCAACCCAGGCGTTTTTTGTAAGTTTCCTGATCACCGGTTTTTTCAAGTGCACCGCTTCTTTTCGATCTACCTCGTATGTTGTATAAGATTGGCTAAAGGAGTGATTGGTAATGCACATAATGAGCAAGCTAAAGAAAATTAACCTATTCATAAGTTCTATATCAGTTATTAATAATTAAGAATACTATACCGGGTTATAATAAGGTAAAAAAATTGAGAAGAGATAAATAGCAGTGAAATTTCACCTATACTAAAGGTAAGGTAAAAAAGGTGAAGTAACCACTAAATTTTTTCAAATTATTTTATATTTGTACAACATTTCCTCCTTTTATCTCTCTTCAACGAGAACTATTCCCATATTCAGCTAAAGTTCCCGCATTCGCGAGTAATCCTTATTTCGATATAAATAAATTGGGAATCAGGTAATAGGATCCCGAGATTCAAATCTATCCCAATTTTTGTTCCCCTGCTACTTAAAGAACACAGAATGCGTATCTGGCATTTTCCATACCACGGAAGTCTGCCCTTATGCTTGTTTTATTCACTAATTCAAAACAACAATCCATGAGTAGAAAAACACAATTGAAAAGAAGACGATTTCTCAAATTATCCGCTTTGGTATTTACTGCCACTCCTTTTATGAGTTTCGTAAGAACAAGGGATTCGGAGAAATCCATTTGTATTTATTCCAAAAACTTTCAGTGGCTGGAATATGCGGACCTCGGCAAATTGATGGGGGAAGTTGGGTTTGATGGCATCAATATTACCGTTAGGAATGGCGGACACGTGGCACCTTACGATGTAGAGCGAAAATTACCAGAAGCTATCCAGGCGGTACAACGCTTTGGCGTTCAGGTGCCGATTATAACAACTGATATTTTGGATGCGGAGGATCCGTTGACGGAGCCCATTTTAAAAACGGCAAGCGAACTGGGCGTGAAATATTACCGGATGGGGCATTACCGGTATAATGGCATCCAACCGATTGACCAGCAAATTGAAAGGATCAAGGAAAAAATGACCAAGCTAGCTGCATTAAATGAAAAATATCAGATCAAAGGCAACTATCAAAACGTGTCCGGCGATGAATTTGGTGGTTCTGTTTGGGATGTATGGTATGTTTTGAAAGATTTTCAATCGCAATGGATAGGGGTACAGTTTGACCTGCGTAACGCCATTGCGGAAGGAGAACATTCCTGGGTTAATGACCTCAACCTGGTCGGAAAGATGGTACAGTCCGTCGTAATCCGTGATTTTAAATGGGAAAATAGCGGCAACAACTCCATTTACGCTAAGGATGTACCTATCGGAGATGGTATAGTAGATTTTTCCACTTACTTTAAAAGCTACAAAGGTATGAATTCGGATGGGCCGATCACCATTCAGATGGACTACCCGCTTTTCAATGGGCAGGAAGACCAATTACTCGAAAAAGAAAAGGTCAATATTGCTAAAACAGAATTGGTTAAAGCGTTGAGAAACCTTAAAAACTATCTGACTTCGGAAGGTATCCGGTAGATAAGCCAGGCTGATCTGAAATACTCGGTAACTTCAATTTCTCGCTTTAAAGAAAAGTTTGTAAGAACTGATTTTTATTGAATTGGTTATGCGGTTATGGATGTCGAAGCCCTTTTGCCACTATTCAAGAAAATGCTGGAGGATTTTGACAACTACATAACTTTAAGCCTTTTTCCTGCAAACTCAAACAGTTTTATTTAGTATCCAAATAGCTGCGGGAGCCATAAACTTAATGCTGGAACGTAAGTCACGATAATTAAAACGAGAACCATAGCCAGAAATAAGGGCAGTAAAGGCCGGATGACGTTCTGAATGGTCGTACCGGCCACTCCAACTCCTACAAATAGTACCGATCCAACGGGAGGAGTACAGACACCTATGCACAAATTCAGTACCATGATGATGCCAAAGTGCGTAGGATCCATTCCCAACTCCGTAACCACGGGTAGGAAAATAGGAGTAAAGATCAGCACTGCCGGAGTCATGTCCATGAATATTCCCACAAACAAGAGGATGAGGTTGATGATAATTAAGATCACTACTTTATTATCACTGATGGAGAGTAAAATGTCCGTAATATTTTGTGGAATATTTTCGTAGGCCATGATCCATGACATGCTCATGGAGGTGCCAATGAGCAACATGACAATCGCAGTAGTATTCACCGAATTTAAAAATATTTGCGGTAATTCGCCTACCGATACTTCCTGGTAGATAAAAGTGAGGATCAGACAATAGAGGACGGCTACCGCCGAAGCTTCTGTTGCGGTAAATATCCCGAGTACGATACCGCCAATCACGACGATCAACAGTAAAAGACTGGGCAATGCTTTGAAAAAGGTGCTGACCATTTCGCTGACTTTGCTGCGTTCACCAACGGGAAAGTTTTTCCGTTTAGCCCAAACTGCGGCGACGATCATCAAAAATAGTCCGGTGAGAATACCCGGCAAATAACCCGCAAGGAAAAGGGCAGCGATAGAAACGCCCCCACTGGCCAGAGAATAAACAATGAGGATGTTGCTGGGGGGGATGACCAGACCCGTTGTCGCGGAAGTAATATTAACCGCTGCGGCAAACTCCCTGTCGTAGCCTTCCTTTTCCATTGCTTTTCCCATAAAACCCCCGATCGCTGATGCGGCTGCAACTGCCGAACCAGCAATGGCACCGAATAACATGGCTGCAATGATATTTACGTGCGCCAACCCGCCGGGAAGACCGCCGACAAGGGTCTTCGCAAAATCGATCAAGCGCCGGGCAATCCCTCCCCGGTTCATCATTTGCCCTGCTAAAATGAAAAACGGGATCGCCAATAAGGGAGAACTGTCCAGACCGGTCGCCATTCTTTGGGCTACCGTTGTAAATGCAGGAATAGTGGGAATACTGACCAGCATCGTAAAAATACTACTCAAGCCAATACTCCAGGCAATAGGTACTCCAAGGCCTAGTAAAATGACAAATGTTAAAACCAGGATTAGTACTTCCATATGATTATGCTTTTACTGGTATCCAAATGGTGGCATTTAACACACCCAAATGTTTTAATTTTTATCAATAATTAGACTTTAGACACTAGACTTTAGACATTAGACGAAAAAATATAACTATATGATAATCAATAAATAGAGTGAAGTAAGATGCCCCTCCGTAAGGGTTTTATTAAATAATTAAACTGTTATGTCAAAAATCCAAAGCAATAAACAGAGAGTCGTTTATTCCGCCATTACTTCCCGAATTTCAAGTATTTTATAGTATATGATCAGCACTCCGCTTAATGGTACCACTATATACACCACGGCAATCGGGATTTGTAAGGCTGGGGATAATTGCTGTAAAACCTGAGTGATGTATACCAACCTCGCTCCTCCGATAACCATGATACATAATGCAAAAACTGCAATTAAACTGCTGATGAAAAAACGCAGCCTCTTTTGCCCTTTTTCGTTAAGGCTTGGGTAGAGCAGATCAATGGCTAAATGCATCTTCTGCCCGGAAGCGTATGCTGCTCCCAATATTCCAACCCAAATCAATAAAAAGCGGGCTAACTCTTCAGACCAACTTGCCTGGCTTCCCATAACATAGCGTGTGAATACTCCCCACAGGACGTCGAGGGTCATTAACGCCATCAATAATGCCAGGAAATTACCTAATACTTTGTCAATTCTTTTCTTCATGATTGAACGGCTTGAATTCTTTGAATGAGCTCATATATTTCGGGTTCCTGTTCGTATTCTTGCAATAATCCTTTTACTTTATCGATAAAAGGTTCTTTTTCCGGGTAGATCACCTCCACGCCGGCTTTTTGTACTGCTTCCAGGGCTTCCTCTTCTGATTGTTGCCAGAGTTTTCTTTGCTCTACGACACTTTCCGTCGCGGCTTCCTGCAGCCATTCTTTTTCCTGGTCGGTCAGACTTTTCCAGATAATTGTACTGATGAGCAGCACATCGGGAACAGCCGTATGCTCATTGAGAGAATAATACTTACAAACCTCATAGTGGCGGGATAGATAAAAGCTGGGTGGGTTGTTCTCGGCGCCGTCAACTATTCCTTGTTGCAGGGAAGTATATAGCTCGCCCCAGGGAATTGGGGTGGGGGCGCCTCCCAGGCTTTGCACCAATTTCATAGCAGTGGGGCTCTCCTGGACGCGTATTTTCAATCCTTCCAGATCTGAAGGGCTTTCGATAGGTCTTTCCTTGGTATAAAAACTGCGACTTCCGGCATCGTAAAAGCATAAACCCCGCAGCCAGAATTTTTCACTTTGCTGGAGTAGTTCTTTTCCGATCTCTCCGTCTAATACCCTGTACAGGTGTTGTTTATCACGAAAGACGTAGGGCAAGCTCAGAATCTTGGCCTTGGGCGCAAAACTCTCCAGAACGGCACCCGAAACTTTGGTCATTCCAAGGCTGCCGATCTGTAATAATTCCAGGCATTGTCTTTCTGTACCCAGTTGCTGGTTGGGATAGATTTCTATCATCAACCGGCCATCTGATTTTTCCGCAACCAATTCGGCCATGTAAACCATGCCTTTATGCACCGAATGAGTAACGTCCAATCCATGTCCAAGCTTGACAGTCTTGACCCTGTTTTCGTCCGAACAAGAACTTAATGCAAACAGGAAGATGGTAATGCCGTACAGATACTTCATCGCTAATTGTTTAAAGTTGATGCTTCGTTATTTTGGAAAAAAACGGCCTTATGGAGTTTGCCGAATTTCTTCTATCATTGCTAATGTCTCTCGAACTAAGGTAGTAATTTCGCTGAATTTTCCGGCTTTAATCCAGTCCTTTCTCATTAGCTTTGAACCCATTCCAACGCAGGTCACACCGGCATCAAACCATGCTTGAAGGTTTTCTTTAGTCGGTGATACGCCGCCGGTAGGCATAATGCTGGTCCAGGGGCATGGTCCTTTGATGGCTTTCACGAAGGCCGGCCCCAAAGTACTGCCTGGGAAAACTTTTACGATTTCTGCTCCCAGTTCTTCGGCTCTGCCGATCTCGGAGAGGGTACCGCAACCGGCAGCCCACAAGATCTTTCTGCGATTGCAGGTCAAGGCAACATCCTCTCTTAGGTTGGGCATTACCACAAAGTCGGCGCCAAGTTGAATATAAAGCGAAGCGGTTCCAGCATCCTGTACGGAACCTACTCCCATCATTAATTCTGGTAGTTCCCGGCGCGCGTATTTCGTCAACGCGCCGAAAACCTCGTGCGCAAAGTCACCTCGATTGGTAAATTCCAATAATCGGGCTCCACCGGCGTAGGCTGCATTCAATGCCTTTTTTGCTAAATCAATATCGGAATGGTAAAACAAGGGCACCATCCCTTGCTCTGCCATTTTTTGCGCTACTTGAATTCTGGTAAATTTTGCCATAAGAATTGTAGTTAGTGAATAGTTAAAGGTCTTAGTTGTCTCTTGTCCCTACTATCTACTAACCCTTCCGCTGGCGTCACCCTTTAAGAGCTTCTCCACTTCTTCGACAGTAGAAAGGTTCGCATCACCGTAAATAGTATGCTTCAAAGCAGAAGCAGCCACCGCAAAGTTCAACGCTTTTTGATCGTCGTCCGGATGGTTGATCAAGGCATAAATTAAACCGCCCATGAAACTATCGCCGCCGCCAACTCTATCAACGATGTGGGTCAGTTGGTAAGTAGGGGCTTCGTACAGCCTTTTACCATCGTATAGCACACCAGACCAAGAATTATGTGAAGCACTAATGGAACCTCGCAAAGTAATGATCACTTTCTTTGCTCTGGGAAAGCGATCCATCAATTGCTGACAGACCGATGTGTAGGCTTGCGCATCAACAGTATCTCCTTTTGTAACATCAACCCCTTCGGGATGTATGCCAAAATGCTTTTCAGCATCCTCTTCATTGCCTAGAATAATATCACATCCGGCAACCAACTCAGGCATAATTTCCCCGGGAGTTTTCCCATATTTCCACAATTTTTTGCGGTAATTGAGATCCGTAGATACCATTATCCCCATTTTATTGGCAGTTTGTATAGCCTCCAGGCATACATCCGCTGCCCCTTGAGAAATAGCGGGCGTTATACCGGTCCAGTGGAACCACTGGGCATCTGCGAATACGCTTTCCCAATCGATCATGCCCTTTTCTATTGTAGAAATAGCGGAATGCGCGCGGTCGTAGATCACTTTACTACCCCGGCTGATGGCCCCCATTTCTAAGAAATAGATCCCCAATCGTTCTCCTCCTCTAATGATGCGATCCACTCCAACGCCTTGTTTGCGCATTTCCATCATAGCGCAATCCCCAATATCGTTCTTTGGTAAGCGCGTTACAAATTCTACGGGTAAACCATAATTGGCTAGTGACACTGCTACATTACTTTCTCCACCGCCGTAAATAACCTCAAAGGTACTGGCCTGACTGAATCTTTTAAATCCAGGTGGAGTTAAGCGCAACATAATTTCTCCGAAAGTGACTATCTTTTTCATGTTTGTGGATTATAAAGTTGAATTCTGCCGGTAACCGTCAGAAAAAAATTAGTACCGAATTACACACATTGCCCATTGCCCATTGCTCATTGCTCATTGCTCATTGCTCATTGCCCACTACTTCACCCTTCATCGCAAACTCAAAATACCTTTCCGCATTGTAATAGCAAATATTTTCTATCATTTCCCCCAGCCATTTCAAATCATTCGGTAATTCTCCTTTAGCGACTTCTTCCCCTACTTTGTTGCAAAGTATTCTACGGAAATATTCATGACGAGGGAAAGATAAAAAACTGCGGCTATCCGTCAACATGCCAATGAATCTACTTAAAAGCCCCATATTTGATAGGGCATCGATTTGTTTTTCCATGCCGTCTTTCTGGTCTAAAAACCACCAGGCGGATCCCCATTGCATTTTACCAGGAACTCTGCCGTCGCCGTAATTGCCGGCCATGGTTGCGAATACCTCATTATCTCTTGGATTGAGGTTGTATAGAATTGTTTTGGTCAATTTATCTTCCGTATCAAGACGATTTAAGAACCGGGACAAAGGAATAGCTTGTTTAAAATCGCCGATGGAATCGCAACCCACGTCCGCACCAATGCTACTGAGCAAGCGGTCATTATTATTGCGCAAGGCTCCCAGGTGGAATTGCTGAGTCCAACCAAGTTGGTGGTATAATTGTCCGAGAAAATGCAATAGGGCGGATTGGTACTGAAGGGCTTCGCCTGGAAATATTTCCTGGTTTTGTAGCCGCCTTTTTAATATCTTATTAACCTCATCTTCAGTATAATCACTCGCATACATTTGTTCCAGGCCATGATCCGAAAGGCGGCAACCCATAGAATGGAAATATTGAGCCCGTTTTTCCAGAGCAGCTTTCAGATCCTGCAACTCTAGAATTTCGATATCGGCGGCTTCTCCCAGTTGTTGAATGTATGCTGCGAAGTCTTCTTGTTGGATCAGGATGGCCTTATCGGGTCGGAAGGCAGGCAGCACTTTGATTTCAAAGTCATTTTCAGCTAATTGTTGATGGAAGTTGAGATCATCGATGGGATCATCCGTAGTACAGGCGATCCGGACTCTCATTTTCCGCAAGATACTTTGAGTAGACAAGCTTGGTAGTTGAGCATTGGCTTGTTCATAGATCGTTCGGGCAGAGGTTTTGTCCAAAAGAGTATCGATGTCGAAATAACGTTTTTGTTCCAGATGCGTCCAATGATATAAGGGGTTACGCATAGTATAGGGAACAGTTTCAGCCCATTTTTCGAATTTTTCCCAGTCGCTTGCTGCTCCGGTAATGTAGTGCTCGTCAATACCGTTAGCACGCATTGCCCGCCATTTGTAATGATCGCCTTTAAGCCATATTTCCGTTAGGGAGTCAAAAGTTTTATTCTCCGCAATTTCTTGTGGAGATAAATGATTGTGATAGTCTATGATCGGCATTTTAGCTGCATAATCGTGATACAGTTCTTTCGCCGGTTCAGAATATAATAGAAAATCTTTATTAAGAAAAGTGCTCATGATATAAGGGTGATGATTGATAATTGATGATTGAATGAGGCATATCGTCAATTCCAGCTTCTTAAAATTCCCAGCTCGAGGCCGCGCAATTCGGCTAATCCCCTTAACCTGCCAATTGCAGAATATCCGGGATTGGTGACCTTTTGCAGATCATCGAGCATTTTATGGCCGTGATCAGGTCGCATGGGGATGGACTGTTCTCGTTGCTGTTGCTGTTTTAGCAAAGCCCGCATAACCGCATACATATCCACGTCGCCATCGAGGTGGTCGGCTTCGTAGAAATTGCCGAATTGATCCCTTTTGGTACTTCGCAGATGAATGAAATTAATACGGTGCCCTAGCCTTTCTACCATTCCAGGAAGATCATTATCCGGTCTTACGCCGTAGGAACCGGTACAAAAGCAAAGTCCATTAGCACTGCTGTTTACACTATCGATGATTGCTTTGGCATCTGCTTCCGTACTGACCACCCTGGGAAGTCCCAATAAATTAAAAGGAGGGTCATCAGGATGTATGGCCATCCTAACCCCGACTGCTTCAGCGGTTGGAATGATCGCCTGTAAAAAGGCGATCAAATTTTCACGTAGCTGCGCCGCATCAATCCCTCGATAAGTGTCTAAAATGGCTTGAAAAGCTTTGAGGGAAACGGCACCCTCTGTCGTTTTTCCAGGTAATCCAGCAATTATGTTTTGCACTAAAGATATGCGTTCTTTGTCTCCTAACTGTTTTAAATACGCTTTGGCTCTTACGATTTCATCATCAGAATATTCAGTCTGCGCTCCCGGTCTCTGCAAAATAAAACAATCGAATGCCGTATAGGCATCCCGGTTGAAATATAATGCTTCGGATCCATCCGGCATAGTATAGCTTAAATGCGTTCTGGTCCAATCGACTACTGGCATAAAGTTGTAAGTAATGATGTTAATCCCGCATTGAGCAAGGTTTTTAATGGTTTGTTTGTAGTGCTCAATGAACTGCTCACAGTTTCCGCTACCACGCTTAATATCTTCGTGTACGGGTACGCTTTCCACAACTGACCAAACCAGGCCTGCTTCTTCGATGATCGCTTTTAGCTTCCGGATGGCTTCTACCGGCCAAATTTCTCCATTAGGTATATCGTGTAAAGCAGTAACAACGCCCGTTGCTCCGGCTTGCCTGATATGACTGAGCGGAACCGGGTCATTCGGACCATACCACCGCCAAGTTTGAAGCAGTTTTTTATAGGTTGCTGCCATAATTACAGTTGAGATTGAAATTAATGTAGTTTATGTCAATCTAGACTTTTGACGCTAGACACCCGAAAAAGCGCTGAATCCACCATCAACGGGTACAACGATCCCGGTGATGAATTTGGCGGCATTACTGCATAACCAGACGGCTGTTCCAATCAACTCATCGGGCTCACCGAATCTTTTCATTGGTGTATGGTCAATAATAGTTTGTGCTCGTTGAGTATAGCTGCCGTCATCGTTGAGTAGTAATTTTCTGTTTTGCTCACCGATAAAAAAGCCTGGAGCGATAGCATTCACACGTATTCCTTCTCCGTATTTATCCGCCATTTCTACCGCGAGCCATTTGGTGAAATTATCGATCCCCGCTTTAGCAGCGCTATAACCTACTACTCTGGTGATGGCTTGTTGTGCGGCCATGGAAGAAATATTGATAATACATCCTTCCTTTTGAGCAGCTATTTGCTCTCCGAATATTAAGGAAGGAAGTACTGTACCCTTGAGGTTCAAAGCTACTACTTTATCAAAGTCATCAATAGAAAGATCGAAGAAATTTTGTTCCGGCCCGATCGTTGCCCCCGGCAGGTTGCCACCTGCTACATTGATTAAAATATCTATTTTTCCCCAGGTTTGGACTACTATACCGCATGCATTTTCCAGGTCTTCCCGTTTGAGTACATCACCTCTTAAAGCGATGGCGTTCCCTCCTTTTTTAGTTATGGTGGCTACACATTCTTTGATCTTATTTTCGGATCTGCTGAGAATACCCACCTTAGCTCCTGCTTCGACAAGGCCATTCACGATCGCTTCACCCAGTGCCCCCGTGCCACCGGTCACTACGGCTACTTTGCCGCTTAAGTCAAATAACTTGAACATACGATAAAATTATATTAGGCCACCTCTTGTATTTTACTCAATACAAAGAGATTGTTTCAAAATAAAGGAAAAATAAATTTAACCTATAGACATCAATACGTTCCTCCAACCCTTACATGATCATAATTGATCTTCTTGATAAGCCTTTAGTTTTTGACGAAGCGTGATCAGAGAGCGCCGCATGTGAGTTTCTACCGTTTTGATCGAAATGCCCAACCTGTCCGCGATTTCAGTGTACTTTAATCCATAATCCCTGCTCAAACGAAATATTCTTTTC
>CAZHNG010000028.1:0-29649 GCA_964533785.1 uncultured Saprospiraceae bacterium
CAAAACGCTGATATTCGATGGATATCAATTTTTCAAAATAAATAATTTCCCATTAATTATCAATTAGTTAGAATTTTTAGTCTAACTTTTAGATTCTAGCGTCAAAAGTCTAGATATAAAAAACAATAGACTTTTTTGGTAGATTTTCTATTTTGGCAATTAAAATTAAAAGTTCAATGAGCAAATTAACACCATTTCACGTTGCCATACCAGTCAGTAATCTTGAGGAAGCCAGAGCTTTTTACCGTGACGTTTTAGGTTGCCCGGAAGGCAGGAGTGCTGAACATTGGGTCGATTTTGATCTCTACGGACACCAGGTCGTCATTCACTATTCGCCGGATCACAAAGGTTTTGTGGCCAATGAAAATCCCGTAGACGGCCACGATGTGCCGGTTCCGCATTACGGGGTGGTACTGGAATGGGACCAATGGGAAACCCTGGCCGAAAAGATGAAAAAAAGGGATACAAAATTCATTATTGAACCGTATATACGCTTTAAAGGACAGCCTGGTGAGCAAGCAACGATGTTTTTCCTGGACCCCTCCGGTAATGCGTTGGAGTTTAAAGCCTTTAAGGATATAGGGCAACTTTTTGCGAAATAGCATTTTGCAGCTATGCGGTATTTACCTGTAGTTTATGCTATGTTGCAGATGGCTTTTGGTGAAACGGGACATCCGATAACGGATAAGAGAACTAAACGAGGGGTTAAAAAGACCGACAAGCAATGTTCGTTTATGATTACCGGCTTTTCAGCCATCCGGCGATGCTTAAACGAGGCCTGAAAAAAGATGGATGCACTTCGTGTTCAATTTCGTCGCTTTTGAAGAAAATGATTCTGCCGCCAATGGGGTAAATATCGACGGGCCGATCCTGGAAATAAAGAGAAAGCCGGCCACCGTCACTCTCTTGCCAGTCTTCATTTAAATAAAGGACAAAGGAAAATTTACGAGCCCGGTCGTTTCTGAAACTATCCAGATGCCTTTTGTAAAAACTATTTACATCATAATAGGCGTAATGAAATTCATAATCATTGATAGCAGTGAAGCAGGACTGGTTTAAATAACGGATAAACAATTCAATTTTGGTGAGAAAGAATTGTTCATTGACATCGGTAGTGTCTTGTCCGATCCATTTAATTTCATCTCCTCTTACCAGGGTATTTTTATGGTAGTCAAATTTTCTACCAATACCGGCAGGGTGCATTTTACCTTCAAGTTTGTAGCGAAGCAAGTTTGTCCTCAAGCCACCTAGCGTGCTTACACTGATGAAATCCTCGCAGGTTCCAAATTTGTGTGCAATAAGGCCCTGCACCAAATTTTCAAATTGATCTTCAAATTGATCAATCAAAAATGCTTTAACCATAAAATGGATTTAATGACCCAATATACGACAACTTTCAGCAGGTCGTACGCCTCTTTTGAAAGTTTTTTTCCATCGTTTTCTGCAATAACGCTGCTAATTTATGAGCAGTTCTCTCTTTGAATACTTCTGCTAAATGACCAAAACAAAGAACGGATTGAGGAAGGGTTGGCACTTTGCTGTTGCCCCGGAAAGTGTATTTATATTTTATTTCAAAACAAAAGCTGCAGTGTATACAATCCTGAAATACATTGGCATAGCTTCTTTCAACTACGAAAGAACTTTGCCATTTCCTTTTTTGCAAAGGGCATGCTTTGACATGATAATACCGGTTGCCCTTCGTATTTTCGTAAGCTTTAACGGACTTTGCAACGGCTACTTCCTTTATCCTGTTTTCCAGGTCATAGATTTTCGGATTAAAGATCCACGCTTTACCGGAAACCCCAAAAAGGATCGCCTTGCGAAACAAAGGCTCATTCCACTGCTCATTGCCTTTCATTATTTCCCGGAAAATATTCCATACATTAATTTCTATGGCTGGAAGATTTTGCCGGTAGAGGTGACCAATTTTAATGGAATTCGGGGCGTGTGTAACTGTTAGTTCCACTGCTACTTTTCGGTTTCTGACCCAAAGGACGGCATCGGGTATTACCTGACCGAATCGCTTTTCGGTACACATCTTTTCTATACGCAAGGTTCTTTTTTGGAAGATCGTCAAGTTGTATAAAACTGTGGGCGGGAAGGTTAAATATTTTGCGCATTGTAGTATTTCTTTGGCTTTCAAATGTAAAATGGTTTCAAGACCATGTGAACAGTTGACGCCAGAATAATGAGCGAAATGATGGATATTTCTCCCCCCTTTTTTTGCGATCAAAGCAGTATTGCAAGCGGGACAAATACAACCGCAACTAAGTCCTTTTTCAGCATCATCGATGTGAATAAGTTTTCCATCTTTTAAGCCATATGGTAATAACGCATTCATAAATGAGTGTGATCACGAAAGGGTGTGTCGAAAACAAATTTAAAACTTTTTATTTAGAATAAAAATATTTTAATCAAACTACTTCGCAAATTCCTCTTGAGCTCGGTGAAGCACCAATAAATCCTCTATTTTCAATGGTTTGGTTAAAAAATCAATGACCAGAGGATGTGATTCTGCTCTTGCTCGATCTATGGGATTAATCGTTGTTGACAAAATAACAATAGCGGGGATCCAGGGCAGACCCAGGGCGTTAAGGGCATCCAGAAATTCCCAGCCATCCATAACCGGCATATTGATATCGAGAAAAACCAATTCAGGAAAAGGGGATTCTTCCTGGTTTGCAATGGTTTTAAAAAAAGAAAGTGCTTCTTCGCCGGACTGAAAAAAACGGGTTTTTTCCACCAATTGAGCATCATTGATGATCACATTATGGTAATAGTTGGTTGCGGGATCGTCATCGATCAAGAGAATAAAGTTGAAAAGCGGGTCCATAGTTTATTTTTTTAAAGTAAAGAAGAATGTACTGCCTGCGTTTGCCTTGGATTCTACCCATAAATCACCGGCATGAAGTTTAATGATTTTACGGCAATTGGCCAGGCCGATACCTGACCCTTCTATATCTTTATTAGTATGTCCCTTCTGAAAAATCTGGAAAATTTTTTCTTGTAGCTTTTCAGGAATACCAATACCATTATCTTGTACCTTAAATTGCCAGAATTCATTATTTTCCAATGCTTTAATTGTAATGAAGGGAGGCTGCCCAGCTTTTTTAAACTTAATCGCATTAGAAATCAAGTTCTGGAAAACAGCGGCTATTTCGGTGCGATTAGCCGTAATTAAAGGCAGAGAGCTAATTGAGAATTGAGCATTATTCTCTTTGATCATGGTATCAAGGTCAATGAGCACTTCTTTTATCAATACGTTACAATCAAAAGTTTCTGGTTTTTCAGACTGCCCAAGTACGCTGTGTTTAAGCAGGGCATCTATTAGGTGGTCTAGTCTGGAGCTCGCTTCTTCAATGAAGTTAAGATAAGTCAACCCTTCATCATCTAAGCGTTCGCCTTTTTTCAGCTTAAAAAGATTTACAAAATTCAGAATCGTTCGCAGCGGTTGCTTCAGATCATGGGAAGTCGAATAGGAAAAGTTTTTCAGTTCTTCGTTCCTTTGCGTTAACTGCAGGACGAGCTGACGGTTTTTCTCTTCGTAGGTTTTACTGATCCAGTCAAAACTCAGAAAATAAGTCGATATTAATATCAAACAAAAGAAGAAAAGAAAACCATGCAACCAGACTTTTCCTTCAGGACTGTAATAAATGGGAATACGCTCTCTGAAGATAATCCAAACAACAGATAGTTCCGCTAACAATAGCAGATAGACGATGAACCGGTGCGAAATAGATCTGAAATAGAGGATAGGCAAAACTAAAATAGCCATCACCCCTAAGTAAAGCCGGTGTCAAAACCAAAAAAAACTACCCCCATCACGAAAGTAAGGATGCCGGTTGTAATCCCGGTCACCTTTGCCGCAAAGAAAAAGTGATAGTAATTCAAAACAAAAGGAACCAGAATAGGAATAAAGCCAAAAAAGCAAGGGATCAAGCCTTCGGGCATATCGAGGATAAGAAGGATGACAGGAAAAGGAGACATCAATAGAATAGATAACAAGCTAAGGTAATTTTGCACGACTACCCGCTTAGCAATATCATCTGGTACTGTATCATTAATTCCCAGATACATTAGTCTGTAGCATTCATTCTTTAGTTTCTCGAACATTTACGGATCTTAGGTTTTAAGTCACGGATCAAATTTCCGGTAACCTACCAGTAGAAAACTTCAGTTTTAAGTTGTACGTAAGTGTATCGATTTCGTTTAAATGTAAAAATGAAAAGGCAGGATTGTTATGATTGGTCGATTAATCTAAATAAAGAAAGAGAATTGATTTCTTTTTGTTCGCTATAAAATTAAGATTTTTTCCAGATTTATTTACTTTTTTTCTTTTTTAATCTTATTGAATGGTCACAAGAAAACAACGCCTTCGATAACCGCAGCAATTAAGATTTACCATCTGCCACAGGCGGATTAACAAATCGAGGCCATTGGGAATCTAACGACTGGAATCTGGCGTCATCTCATTAAGAAACCCGGCCCCTTAACAAAACGCCCCGGCGTAGCCCCAGTATGTTCTCCGTCCCGGATTACCTGTTCACCATTTATCCAAACCTGTTTGATACCGGATGCGTACTGATGAGGTTCCTGGAAAGTAGCATGGTCTTCTATGGTAGCCGGATCAAAAATGACGATATCAGCGTAATAACCAGGTTCCAGTTTACCTCTTTTTTTGATCTTTAAATTAGACGCTGGAAGGGCCGTTAATTTAAAAATAGCCTCCTGTAGTGAAATGACTTGTTCTTCCCGGACATATTTCCCCAATAACCTGGCAAAGTTTCCATATGCCCTGGGGTGCGTCATGGTATTGAGGAAGTCTCCTTCACTCGCAGGCGCCCCCGCATCGGAGCCAAAACTCATATACGGCAATTGAATTTGTTTTTTGACATTTTCTTCGGACATCAGGAAATACACAGCGCCCACCCGGCTTCCATCCTGGATAACCAGTTCAATAGCCGCTTCTTCCGGCGATACGCCCATTTCAGTAGCTACCTCAGCGAGGGTTTTACCCGTGTACTTTTCCCTCAGATCATGATTTTTGAATCCTACTAGTAAGACCCCTTCCGCACCAGCGTGATAATACAGGTTTTCCCAATCTTGCGCATTAGCTTGCATTTCCAGTTTCACCATTTCGCGGGTAGCTGGATTCTTTAAGCTATTGGCCCAGGCGGCATATCCTCCTTCCTGTACCCACGGCGGCATAGCGGCATCAAGCCCGGTAGCCCCCGCTACGTAAGTATACATATCCGTTGTTATTTTAAGTCCCGCTTGGCGGGCACTATCAATTTTCGCGATCACCTCGTCCATCTTAGGCCAATTTTCTTTTCCCCCGGCTTTCAAGTGGTAAATCTCAGCAGGAATATCGGCTTCACTAGCGATTTTAAGTACTTCATCTACGGCTTCCAGAAGCCGGTTACCTTCACTTCGCATATGGGTGATGTACATCCCCCCATATTCGCTAGCCACTTTACAAAGTTCAATTAACTCATCCGTATCTGCATAAAATGCGGGGGCATAGATCAACGAAGAACCGATTCCCAAAGCCCCTTCCTCCATTGCCTGACGAGTGAGCGAACGCATATTATCGAGCTCTTCTGCAGTGGGCCGCCGATCCTCGTATCCTATCTCATGGATCCGCAGCGTAGTAGCTCCCAAAAAGGAAGCCACATTCGGGGAAACCCCTTTATCCTCGAGGTACTGCAGGTATTCTCCCAGCGTGCTCCAAGTAACGTCGAACTTAAAATCCCCCTGCCCTGCTCGCATTTCCTCAGCCATTTTTTCATTAAGCGGGCCCATGGACCATCCTTCCCCCATTACTTCCAGGGTAACACCCTGCATCAGATCACTCATGCCCCGCCCATCCTGAATGAGGCTTTCCGTCGCCCAACTCAGCATATTTATAAAACCGGGGCTTACTGCCATTCCTTCCGCATCAACTTCAGTAGTACCGATGACATTCTCCAGATCCCCCAGCGCTGCGATCGTATCCGCATTTAGGGCTATGATACCTTCGTAAGGCTCATTACCTGAACCATCATAGATCAGGGCATTTCGGATAACCGTTTCGTATTCCGTAGGAGGAGCAGTACAAGCTACAAAACCAAGGGTCAATACAAGAAGGATTAGATTTTTTAATGAAGCAAGTGGCAGCATTTTCGTGATTGTTTTCCCAATTTGAATAAAAAAGAAGGTATTTGCTTCAAATATAACAAATGATTTGGTGGGCATTCCTTATTTTTAGGATTAAATCAATCTGCAAACAATGGCCCACATTACTTTTCAGGATGTATTGAATACGCTGGAGGCTAGTAAACAAAAGTTATTAGCAGCCGGAGGAGAAGACAAACAAGTTAGCCGTGACGATCTAAAACGGCTGCTGGAGGAAGAGTCATCAGAACAAGAGCGTGCTTTTCTTCGCCTGTTTTACCGTTTTCTGCGAATACTGGAAGGCGACCGGCCGAGAATGCGGGTTACCGAAGAGGTATTGGAAAATGGTACACAATACATTCAACAACAATTGCTCCCGCTTTTTGAAATTTCTGATACTTTTACCAGTCTAACCAACCAAAAACTGGTAAGATTAAAACCTGCTGCATATCCTTTAGCTATGGAATTATTACGTACAACCAGAGAAAATACCAAAATGACGACTAAAGAGGTGGCAGAGCTCATCTCCGAGAATACTTCCAATCTTTTTTTCGACGATTTTGGTTCTGAAAGCAGTGAACCCATTGAGGCTTTTTACCTGGAAGCCAACCTGGAGGCCATAACACCGGAAACTTTCAGAGAGACGTTGGACCTCTCTCTCACCGATCCTAAAGATACTATCGCCCGCTTCGAATCAGCCGATAAAGCTTTGCTCATCTTTATCGAACAACATTTCCGGTTTGGGTTGGCCGAGCAGGCAAGGAGCATTGTAGACACCATGAAAGCCAACTTAGATCAGCTTTCCGTAATAATTCTGGGCGAAGACTATAATGCTGACGTACCTGCCGAACATCCCGTATTCGTGATCGGCCTGGGCATGGATGGAGATTTGGCGGGGTTCAAGAGTCAGGTGATTTGGACTTAGCGGAACAATGGGCAATGAGCGATGAACAATGAGCAATAAGCAATGAACAATGAGCAATGAGCAATGAGCAATGAACAATGAGCAATGAGCAATGAGCAATGAGCAATGAACAATGGGCAATGAGCAATGAATAATGAATGGTGTCTTAATACCGGGTAATAAAACTGTTGTTAGGATCCTGGGTTTTACTTTCCCTTTCTGCAAAGGATTTGAATTGATTTAACCATTTTTCGGTTTGTCTTTTGAATACGAACGGGATGAAACGGGCCATTAATTTGCCAATAAAATGCTTAAATTTAACATATTCAACTTCTACTTCGTAACGGGTTTTGTAGCTGCTGATCGGGATAAAACTGTTTTTCATCACATTGGTCATCATTTGATGTTCGTAAACGGCAGTAAATTCATACGGCAGGTTTTTGACCTTAATGGTTTCGATGAGTTCCATTTCCCGCCCGTTATGATCATATAAAAGCCTGGATTTTGCACCGGGTTCGCCAGGATTGTTACTTAACGGTGTGTAACTGACAAATCCGTCCTGCCACGCTTTGTAGTTATCCGGATCATCGTAAAGCTCAACGACCCTTTCGATCGGTAAATCAATATCAACGCTGCATTGGTATTTCATTTTTTACGATTTTAGATGCGAGGTTTCACAATTCACAATTGAACAACAATTTTTTATAATATCTTAAAACGTCCTAATATAACTTAATTGACAGCGATTTTGGCTCTAGAATATCAATTCTACGGTTAAAGTCTAACATTTTAGTAGCCACGAATGCACGAATATGAAAACTATTGTATGAATGGGGCATATTTATCACGAATATCGGCTCCGCCGAATAGCAAATTACACGAATTGGGAGCTCTTAAAAAATGATGCTTTAACTGATGATATACTTGACGCGAAATGGTTTGGGTTATGGTTATGGTTATGAGGTTATGGGGTTATTTATACCCCACATAACTTTATAACCTTATAACCTTATAACCTTATAACCTTATCCCCCCCTAAAACTTAAATAGAATCGCCCCAAGTTTAAAAGCCGATACATCAAATTACAAAACTACTCAAAGCCTCCGGCAATTCATTCAAAGATTCTACGATCAAAGTAGGTTCCATCTCCCAAGGATCCCAAATTGCCTCTGGCGATCGCTTCACCCATACCCCTTTCATACCGTAATTAATCGCGCCTAATACGTCAAAAGCATTACCGGATATAAGAAAGGATCTCTCTTTTATAGTCCCCGTTTTTTGATTGAAATGCTGGTAGACCAGAGGATTGGGCTTGAACATTCTGATATCTGCGCAACTAACAATTTCTTGAAAATAATGATTGATCTTGGCACGTTCCAGCAATCCTCTAACCGCCGTTTGACTCCCATTAGAAAAAGCAAACAATCTATAATTGTTAGCATTGAGGAGTTCCAATGCCTCCTCCGTATCAGAAAAAGCAGGAAGCTCCCTATAGCTATCCATTAAAGCCGCTTTGTCGTTAATCGAGAGGTCAACCCGTAATTTTTTACAACAAAATTCAAGTGCTTGCCTGGTGACCACTGCAAAATCGACATGCGCATTCATTAAACCGCGACGAAAGGAGTATTCCAGTTGCTTACTGCGCCAGGTTTCCGTGAATACCCGGGCTTTTGCTCCAACTAAGTCTTCCAAAGCCTCGTAGACTCCTGAAGTATCGATTAGGGTGCCGTAAACATCAAAGGCGAGTGTAGTTGTCATGTAAATATTTTAGAGGGAATTGCCCTGGGGTTCTACGGAGAAAGCTTATCAACACCGTGATCAATAGTTTATCCATACCGGTTTATTCTTCACTATGATACTCGACCTGCAACAACTCCCTTTTTTACGGTTAAAAATGTTAAAGTGTAAAGTCTATCGTACATAGACTAGCATTTCTAACCAAAAAGCCGTAGTTTTGATAATAAATCAGGTAAAAAGAATACCTGAAAAAACTTTTTATGCGAATATCGCGTTTTTATTCTTAGAAAGCTGCTTAGCGAAAGCAGTTCTTATTTTAACAATCAGTATAATTTAACCCGCAGATTTTTTATTCTTTCCCAGTTTTCGTAAGATTCAAAATTTCACTGTTAAGTTCTCCTGTTGTTTTAATTACTCGGTCTTATAGCAATCGGTACGCCTAAGATTATGGTTAGCCTACGCATCTCTCTTAACGCTTTTTCTCACATCCGATAAACAGATCTTTGGCTACCTCTATACCGGCTACGCTGCGTTCAGCTCAAGCTAAACGAGCAGGTAATTTCTATAAGCATTCTATAGCATTTTTTTATTCAAATATATTTTTTATGACTAACATTTTTATTGCAAAACTTAACTACGACACACAAGGAGAAGATCTTCGCGAAGTTTTTGAAGATTTTGGAGAAGTGATTTCCGCCAAAGTAATCTTTGACAGGTTTACCAATCGTTCAAGAGGATTTGGCTTTGTTGAAATGGAAAACGACCAAGATGCTCTGGCTGCAATTGATGAACTCAATGGCGCAGAATTAGATGGCCGTACCATAGTAGTTAAAAAAGCAGAACCACGTAGAGAAAGAGCAACTTCTAGCTGGTAATATCTAAATGGTATTTTTATCCGGAGGACTTTCATTGAATGTTCTCCGGATACTATCCTGTCATTTTAAAGCTAGTCCTAGCTTATCTAACTTATCAATCATTCTCGTCCTGAGAATAATATTTTTCCAAATTTTTTCACCTTGTGATCATTAAAGGTATTTGCATATCCAAACGGATAAGACGAATAGCTACGCTGCCGATGAGGAAAGAAGTAATGGCCCCTTTACCTTTTGTACTAATGACGATTAGATCCTTTCCTTTTTGAAGAGCGTAATCATAGATGGTCTGGGCAGTATTTTTACCATCATTAAAAATGAATGCACAATCAAGATGACTAGCACCTATTTGGTGTAAAGTTTTTGCAAAGGTTGCCCATTCTTTTTTTGCATCTTTTCGCAACCTTTCTTCCATGTTATCTACCGGGATATACGGGAAATAATGGGCCGGAATGTTAAAAACATGCTGGCACTGCAGGTTGGCCCCCGTTTGTTGCTGCACCATAACACCTAGTTGAATAGCCTTTTTCGATGCTTTTGAGAAGTCAGTCGGAACCACGATCTCGTCTATCTGGCGATAAGTCGTTTCGGGTACCATCAGCAAGAAAGAGTTAAAATCAGCCATCCCGAGCAGTTTCTCCGTAACTTCACCGGTTCCTTTGTAAGAGATCTTTTTTCCAGTTATAACCAAGTCTACATCATTATCTTGTGCCACCTCATTCAAAGCATGGGGAGTGGAGTTATCCTCCTGAATAATCACCTCTTTATCTATTTGTATATCCTTTGACTTGAAATTATCTTCTATTTTCTCTTCAATGACATCCGCGATCAATTCAACGAGAGGTTTGTCCAGGTCTTTGAGGATATCCTTCTCAGAATCAGGAAATTCAAATTTAATGTTATGAACAAAAAAAACGCGCTCAATATCTTTGAAGGATTCACAGATAAACCGGGCATAACGGATGATCACTTCATCCATTTGGGTCAAATCCAGGCAAACCATCATCGTTTTTATTCCTCTCATGTTTAATTGATTTTTTCTTTTCTGTTTGCAATAAGGTCGGCCAGTATCTTTTCGTAAGATTCCCGTTCTTGACGTCGCTTTCGACTTTCAATCGTCTGATGTTCCTCTCTTAAACCCAAATAAAGACTATAACACATAATGAGCAATACGATCGTGAAGGGCAAACCTGTGGTGAGTGCGGCTGTCTGTAATGCTTTCAGACCACCGCCGATCAGCAGGGTAGCAGCAACCGCCCCTTCTGAAATAGCCCAGAAAATGCGTTGTCCTACCGGAGCATCCAATTTACCGCCGGAAGTTATACTATCGATAACCAGAGAGCCCGAATCTGAAGAAGTGACAAAAAAGCTGGTCACCAAAATAATACCAATGATCGAGGTAATAAAAGCCAGCGGGAATTCTTCCAGCATAACAAATAAAGCTGTCGCGATATTGGCTTCAACAGCTTCAGAAATATTCCCGATACCGTTCAATTCCAAATAAAGTGCAGAACCGCCGAAAACCGAGAACCACAAAAAGGTGAGTAAGGTTGGAACAAGCATAACCCCTAGAATGAATTCTCTAATGGTACGTCCCTTGGATACCCTGGCAATGAAAATACCGACAAAAGGTGACCAGGAAATCCACCAGGCCCAATACACCATCGTCCAGCTATTTTGCCAGTCTGTCTGTGTATAAGTTTCTCCCCAGGTGGCTATTTCAAAAAACGACTGGAGATAGGAGCCCGTGTTTTGAATAAATCCTCCCAGCAAGAGTAAGGTCGGTCCCAGGATAAGTAAGGCTACCAAAAAAATGAGCCCCAAACGCATATTCAATTCGCTGAGGATACGAACGCCGTTATGTAGTCCTGACACCACCGAAACGGTAGCAGCCAGGGTAATACCGGCAATGAGAAGGACCTCGGTATTTGTCGTATCAGGTATGCCAAATAAATGATTGATCCCGGCCGATACTTGTCCTACACCGAACCCGAGAGAAGTAGCCAATCCAAACAGGGTTGCTACTACTGCCACCACATCAATAATATCCCCGAAAATACCGTGAATCCGGTCACCGAGTAAGGGATAAAATACTGACCGGATGGTTAAAGGCAACCTTTTATTGTAAGCAAAAAATGCTAATGCTAAACCTACCAATGCATAAATCGCCCAGGCGTGAAGCCCCCAATGTAATAAGGTATAAGTCATGGCATTCTGGGCCTGTTCGGCGTCATTGGCCGCTTCGACCGGCAGTGTATTGAAATGAGTTATGGGCTCTGCGACGCTGAAAAATAATAAGCCAATACCCATACCGGCCGAAAAAAGCATCGCAAACCAGGCAAAAGTACTGAACTCCGGCTTTGCATCTTTCCCTCCTAAGCGGATATTGCTAAATTTACTCAACGCAAAATAAATGGCTACCGCAACGAAAATATTAACTGCCATCACAAAAAACCAGCCGGCATAATCAGCCATTCCCGTTTGAATATCATTGAAAATCTTTTCCATCGGCTTTCCGATAAAAAGCGTCAGGGAAATAAAAAGTACAATAATTATTGCGGAAGGATAAAATACCGGGCCATGAATGTCGAAGTATTTATTCTTTCGGTTATCCATCTAACTTCTGTTTTAAATCAACAATAAATCCGTGTGATTGAATCTGAAGTCTTTGAAATTCTGTGATCAGCATCGTTCTTACTTCATTCCCCAGCTCCCAGGCTTGAGCAGGAGAATCACTCCAGGCTGCTAACCAACATCTGTAGCTGTTTTTATCCAATTCCATCACCCAAAAAGCAGGTTCTTCGTGAGGTGCAAAATACGGACTGGATTTAGCACTTTGAATAGCTATTTGCTTGACCTGCTGAAGGTTGGCCTCATAAGAAACCCAAAATTCAATTTTCGTCCAAATAAAGTTATCTTGGAAAGAATAGCTGATCACCTCTTTTCCCAACATCAGTACATTGGGTATGATTATCCTTCTCCAGTCCCACAGCTTGATAATCGTACTCGTTAAAGTAATATCTTCGACGGTACCGTAATGATCATCAAGTAATATGGTGTCTCCAACTTTTATGGTTTTATTGAGGCCCAGGATCACTCCGGATACAAAGTTCTCTATGAAAGGCTTGGCCGTGATGCCGATAATTACAGCAAGCGCCCCCGTTAAAACGGATATGACTGTAACAGAAGCCCCTTTAAGCAACGGTATCAAAGCAGCAACGACAATGAATATGACAACAATAACTGTTATGGAATCCTTGATGACACTAAACCGCTTTTCAATATTTTCAACCCCCTTTTTCCTAAAATCCGCCACCGGGCTATCCACCGGAGATTCCGTGCTTACCGGTGAAATAGATTGTCGCCCTTTGAGAAATGCGATTCGATTTTTTCCCGTTTTGGTAATGTTCCTCCTGAGAAGGAATAGCGTAAATATTCCCAGGCATATAATTACCACGGAAAGGTAAATCATATATTGCGCTTTTGAAATTGTAGAATCCCCCAATTTAAGTACCCTTTCTCACCGGCATTTATCCAGTGCTGTAAACCTTTCATCATATTATCAATGTATGCTTTACTGGACTTGGTAATAAGGTCATCGTACTTATCTTTTACCACTGAAAGCACTTTTGTGTAATGATTTACGAGTTGTTCGGGCATTTCTTTGATAAAAACCCTCTCCAGGTCAGCGCTTCTCGCCAAGCGACGGTAAGTTTTTACCGATCCCATTTCCTCCAAGTGAATACGGGCCAGCACATTTTTCAATACGCCTTCCGGACAATCATCATTTTGCATCGGATCAGTAAATAAAAAACGACCACCACGATTCAAAACTCTCGCTACCTCCCAAAAAACTTTTTCCTTCTTATTGCTATGCAAAAGAGCATCCTGTGACCAAACTAAATCGAAACTTTCACGATCAAAAGGAATTTGTTCAAAATTTCCGGTAGTAACGGTGATCAGGTCTTCCAATCCCGCTGCTTTGGTTAGTTCAATATTCCTTTTGTTCTCCGTCTCACTCAGGTTCAGACAATCTACGGAACAACCAAATTCCGAAGCCAAATAACGAGCTGCCCCGCCGTAACCCGAACCAATGTCTAATATTTTAAACTTTTTACTGATTTTTGGCCCGACAGCTAGCATAGCCTGTACTGTTTTACGGCTAGCTTCTTTAATCGTATCCTCAGGGTCTTCGTAGATTCCGATATGAATGTCTTCACCACCCCATACATGGAAATAGAACTCGTCTGCATCCTTACTATCGTAATAATTTTTAGTAATGTCAACCAGGTCTTTTTTGCTCATGATGCTAATGTTAATTTGTTTTTACATAGGATTTTTCTGCTACGTGAATAAAAAAGTCAGGTTCATGCTGTTTAAATGTTTCCTGAAAATCACCGTAAGTCGTAATCTTTTGAAAACCTACTTCCTTTAACAAGTTTCTAACGTAGTTCTTCCTGAGTGGAAACATATTCAAGTGAAAAACGGAACGATCCGGAAATTCGTAACGAAACCTCGCCAAGCCTTCATCCATGTGTTCCGGTTCTGCTTTTACGTTTTTACCCGCATAATAGTAGGTATGTTTACTGGAAAAGCCTTCATCCAGAATACTGTCGTAGTTTCTGTGATCTAGAATGAGTATCCCGTCGTGGCGCAAGGCAGAATAAAATTCAGCTAATGTTTTTCGACGGTCATTTTCATCAAACAAATGCGTAAAGGAATTACCAAGACAGATGACAGCATCGTAGCGACCTGAAACATCTCTATTTAACCATCTCCAATCCGCATGGACTGTTTTTAAAATATAGTCATACCGGCGGGCATTTTCAAATGCTTTAGCTAACATAACCGGACTTCCATCTACACTGGTCACATTGAACCCGGCTTTCATTAATTTTACCGAATGATAGCCAGTTCCAGTAGCTGCATCCAAAACTTTATGTTTGTGATGCTTCTTTAATTCATTGATGAAAAAATTATTTTCCCCTTCCGCTCTTTTCTCCCAGTCAATCAACTCATCCCATTTATCTACAAAGCTGTGGATGTATTCAATTTGGTAATGTTCTGATTCGCGGATTTCAGTAGGGTTATTTCCGAAATCCTGGGTTTCTTTTCTAGAATGATTCTTATCAATAATCATAAATATACAAGTTTTTTGATGTTTACAGAGAAAATGAAATTGACTAGCCGGTATGATCGCAAATGAAATCAAGGAAAACAGCATGCCTACCGGATCAGACCGACAAGCATGCCATATTAATTATTGCACTAACCAAATCGCTGCATTTTGGTCATTTCCGCCGATTTTACTGACGGCAGCGTTGTAATTAGCTGAATTTAAACTTTGTTCTTCCCCAGGATAAAGGAACCGGAAGGGAAGCTGGTCATTATTCAGGTTCTGACAAGGAGGATCCAAAAATGGAATGCCATCCCAGTTCATCCCGCTCTCAAAATACCAACGGCGAACTTCAAAATACGGCTCGAGCCCGTGAAAGAACAACGCCAGCCATTTTTGTTCCCAAATGTCCGTAACTGTACTGTAAGCTACTCCCGAATTACTGTAAAAGTCCTCAAAATCAGTCCATCCAAAGGGTTCAACGTCAACCATATGATATTCCATAGAAGCCGCGATCCCATTTTTATAGTGGGTTTCAATTTCAGAATCGATCCAGCCCTTGGCTGCTGCCTCGGCCAACAGGAACTCTACTTCCGCATAGGTCATCAGAATTCCTTCAGCGATCGGTAGCCCTAATTCACTCGCCAGAGTGATGTTCGGATCATTAAAATATTGTACCCCTAATCGTGAACCGCTTTTTGAGCATTCACTCGAATTAGCTCCATTTACAGCCCCGGTAAAGGCGGTCGGATCAGAGTAATCATCATTATTCGGACGCGCATAACGCATCAAACGCGGATCATTATTTGCCGATAATACCCCTAAAGCACTCTGACTCAAAGCAACCGCATCGAAGTCACCGATTTTAAGCGGCACCAGTGGATATTGATTCGGAAAACCATCCAGATAGGTAAGCGTCGCATTATCTCCATTACTCGACATAATCTCGCCGGTTGCGACAATAGCCGCAAATTGACTCCCTGCATCACTAAGCTGGTTGTTGGCAGTCATTAACAAACGTAGTTTAAGAGAATTTGCAAGTTTTCTCCATTTTTCAACATCTCCATTGTTGATGATATCACCGATAATCGAACCCGTTCCGTTCAATAAAGCCGTTGCGCGCTCCAATTCATTGAGCAGGTCTGCGTATATGGCTGCCTGTTCATCATAAGCCGGGGTAAAGTTATTCACGGCTCCACCGATCGCTTCGGAGTAGGGAATGTCACCATAAGCATTGGTCAGGGTAGAAAAGATCCATACCCGCAGCACCGTAGCAGCACCTTCTAATTGCTCATTATTTTGGTTTTCTGCCAGCCTTTCCACTGCCAGAACATCTGTCAAACTTTCGTATAAACCTTCCCAAACTGTCGGGAAAGCATTCCAGTTGTAGGTATCCACTTCCGTCCGCAGGGTTTTGGTCGTTAACTGCGCAACATTATTACCCAATAAAAAAGATTCCGTAACCATGGTATTCATGGCCGTTCTCATCGCGGATGTAAATAGCACATCAGCCGAGACTTCCGTAGGTTCATTCGGATTTTCATTGAATTCCTCAAAATTCTCGCAAGCGGAACCCATGATCAGCAGGGCTGCAATGAGAATAGGGGAAAGCGATTTTATATTGATTTTCATTTTATTTATTTTTTTTCGATTTAATAAAGTCCAGTTGAATGAATAGAACTTTGAATACTTAGAACCCTACATTCACTGCCAGTCCAATACTACGCGTGGAAGGCAGCTGCGTACTTTCAAAGCCATTCACAAATAAACCATTACGAATAGAAAAAGTCTCCGGATCAATTGTAGGTACATCGGTAAACAACAATAGATCCCTGCCAATAACAGAAAGCCTCAAGGAACTAATACTGATATTTTCCAGCACTCTTTGCGGTACGGAATAGCTGAAGCTTAACTCTCTCAACTTGAAATAGGTCGCATCAAAAGTAGCCGCCTCAATATTGTCACGGTTAAAACCGTTTCCGTAATAGTTATAGAAATATCCGGTATATCCAGCTCCGCCGGCAGGTACTTCGACGTCATTTTCCGATAATTCATTATCCGCGATCACACCATCTTCGTTGATATCTTCCCATTTCCATCCGGGACCAACTACGCCACCTTCCTGCTCCAAATTATAAACCGGTTCGCCGTCAGCATCATAAGAAACCGAGTAAACGGTACGGCCTTCCAGCGTTGAAAGATCCAAATTCGGATCATTATTATTGGTAATAGTCCCTCCCGTATTGTACAAGGCATGCGAGCGAGAATAAATATTGCCGCCAATTTGACCGTCAAAGAGGAAACCTAAGCTAAAGTTACCAAGGGTAAGGGTGTTGTAAAGCCCTAACCTGAGGTCTGGTTGGAAAGAACCGGCTGATACTTTCTCTTCCGTTAGCAGCGGCAGACCATCAACGTGAATGATCCTTCCATCAGGCCCTCTTTCAAACCCTAAACCATAAAGCTGACCAAGCAACTCTCCTTCTTCTGCTACATATTCTAGATCGGCTCCACCTTCATCACCGGGAAAAACATCGGCAACGATAGAATACCGGCCGCTTTCGATGACATCGGGTAAAGTTTCAACTACTGCTCTGTTGTGGCCAAGATTTAAGGTTACATCCCAACTGAAGTTTGACTTTTGGATAGGGGTAGCACTTAGCAATAGTTCCACTCCTCTATTTCTGATCTCTCCCCCATTCGTCAAATTGAAGTCGTAGCCACTGGTTTTTGCAACAGGCAAAAAGATCACCTGGTTAAAACTCAACATATCGTAGTAAGTCGCATCAATTCTAAATCTGTTCTGGAAAAGTCTAAGATCAAACCCAAATTCATACGCTTCGGTACGTTCATTCCTGAGGTTAGCATCCGCAATGGTATTGTTGGTGGTAAATACCGAATTAGTACCAAATGCGGCTTGAGGCGTAAAGGTCGTTCCGAAAGCATAAGGCGGTGCTCCGTTACCCACTTCTGCGTAGGCTCCTTTCAATTTAAGAAAGGATAGGGCAGAATTAGCCGGTAAGTCCAAAACTTCTGATAAGATCAAACTTAAAGAAGCAGAAGGATAACCAAAGCTGTATTCAGAATCTTCTAATCCTGCAACCGGATTCACCAGGGTACTGTTCCAGTCCTGACGGTAAGTCAAATCCAAATAAACAAAATCACGGAAAGACAAGGTGGCTAAACCGAACAAACTATTGATACCTGTTCTCGTTTTTTGTGATTCTACCAAAACGCCTGACCGGGCATTGGTCAAGGTGTAGATACTTTCATCCGTTCCGAAGAATTTCAACTGCGGGTTATTCGCTACCAGAAAGTTTGCATCCTGACGCATGATGTTACCTCCTACTTTCACATCAAATACAAAATCCCTACTCCGCTCGGAATTATAACCCAGTATCAATTCGGCATTCGTTTCGGAGAATGAAATTTCATCTTCGCGGTAGCTTCCTTGTAATACGGCTTTGGTCGAAGGTGCTCTTCTAAACTGGCGTCCTTCATTCACCACATCGGCACCGTAGCGGAAACGAGCACTGATCTTATCCGTCAAATCATACTCCAATTGTAAATTACCGATTAATCGGTTACTCTGAAAGGAATTGGTATTTTCATTGACAATTAGCCAAGGATTGTTCACCCATAAATTCTCTACGTAGCGTTGTTGAATACCTTCCAAACCAGGTTCCCAGTAATCTTTCAATTCATCGACACCTACCTGTCGGGGATACCAAAGCCAACCGTACATAATGGAGGAAGATTCATCATAGCCGGCATTAGGAACATTGTCCGAACCCGAGCTGACGTACATAGCATTCAATCGTGCTCTGAGCTTATCTTCAAAAACGGACTTCCCGATGCTGGCACTGAAAGTATTCCGTTGCAAGTCGCTGTTGGGTACAATACCTCTTCTGCTTAAATTGGTGTAAGATAAACGCGTGTCGCTATTTTCGGTACTGTTAGAGATCGCGATGTTGTTAATACCAGTAACACCGGTCCGAAAAAAATTTCTAATATTATCTTCTGCCGATGTAAAAGGTACGGGTTCTCCATCAGAATTGAATTGTTTGATAAGCTGCCCGTTCATTCGGGGGCCCCAATTCTCACCGTAAGCTTCGTAGTATTCTCTTTCGCCGATGTAATTCGAACCATTCTTGTAACTGTACTTTCCGCCGCCACCGAAGCCAAATTCATTCTGGTAGTCCGGCAACCTGAGAATATCTTCAACCGTAGTATTGGAATTGATCTGTACTCCCCAACCTTCGGTGTTTTTACCGGTTTTAGTTTCTACCAAAATTACGCCGTCAGCAGCTCTCGATCCATAGAGGGCAGATGCTGCCGGTCCTTTCAAAACGTTGATCGACTGGACGTCATCAGGGTTGATGATTTGAGCCGCATTACCAAAATCGATGGTCGTTGATCCATTCAGGCCATCGTCAAAACTAAAAAGTTCGTTGGTTACCGGCATTCCGTTAACCACAAAAAGGGGTTGGTTATTACCCAACAAAGAGGCCGCACCACGGATGTTAATATTGGCAGAAGCGGTTGGCCCTGCTGCACCTCCCGTTATGAATACCCCAGACGTTTTTCCCGCCAGTGCATTGGTAATGTTAGTGGGCTTGACCGTGGCGATCTGAGAGGCATCCAGCTTTTGTACCGAATAGCCCAAGGCTTTTTCTTCCCGTTCTACCCCCAATGCCGTTACAATAACCTCGGATAATTCCAAACTACTCTGTAATACGACGGTTACTTCCGTTTTGTTTGCTATAGAAACCTCTTGCGTTGCAAAACCCACATAAGAAATTACGAGGGTTTTGGCATCTTCCGGTACGGTTATTTCAAAGTTTCCATCGAAATCAGTTACCGTTCCGGTCGTGGTTCCTTTTATATAAACATTTGCGCCGATCAATCCAGCGCCCGTATCATCGGTAACAATGCCGGTGACAGTCCTATCCTGGGCGTTTAAGCCCATCAGCAGACATGAAAAGACGATTAATAATGTAGCTCGTAACGAGCCAATCAGGTGAAAAAGTTTCATAATACTATTGTTTCATTAATAACAAAGTGGAGCGCAAAGGTAATTAAAAAATAGTTTCTACAGAAAGCATTGTTTCACCTAAAGGTAAAGACCAGGAGTCGACCACATAAACACCTGGTGATCAACGAATAGAACAACAGGCAATGAGCAGCCGATTATAATATGGGAAATAATACAGGCTATTGCAATCAATTAATCCTCATTGGAGATATCAGGACTTGCGGTTACAATAGGGGCAGCATCTAATTCATCAATATTAAGGAAGTTGATTATGGTTTGGAAAGCCCCTTTGAGTTCTTGCAATTGTTCAGCAGACAGTTTATTGATCTTCATCGTCAATTTTTCGTGCAACGGCTCGGGAGTCTCTTTTAATAATTGAGCCCCTTTAGCGGTGATCGTAATGTATCCGACCCGGCGATCCTGCTGCCTGGGCAAACGGGCCACCAGCCCTTTCTGCTCTAAACGGTTGATGATCCCGGTTACCGTACTCGCGTTTAACTGAAGGAAATCCTTGATTTCTTTATGTGTTGCCTGAAAAGAATCTTTTTCATTTAAGTAACTTAAGCACAACAATTGAGGAATGCTGATACCATACTCCTTTTCAATACGTTTACTTTCAAGATTCACCATCCGGATAATCTTACGCAGATTGGTTAAGATTTGAGTATGCTTCATCGAATAAAGGCTTTACAGATAAATTATCCTTCAAAGATAAAGACTCTTTTTTAATCCGCCTTGCCTTCGTGAAAAGGTTAGACCTCGCACTGATGACCGGCTGAAGTAGCATATTGCCCAATAGCAAGTGAAAGTCCTTTAAAGTTCGCAAGACTTCTATTCGATCATTTGATAATCAGCACGGGAACTCTTTGATCACTGGATAATAATTTTTCCGTTACGCTACCGATCAACAACCGGTCGAGGAAGGAGTGCCCTTTAGCACCGATCACGATCAGTCCGGCATTATTTTGTTGGGCGGCCTCCAGAATACTGTCCGAAATGACATACGGAGCCTTATTTTGCTGGATAACCGTTTTGACTGTTTTAGGGTAATCTGCGGCGTGATCTTGTATAAACTGTTCCATTGCGGCTTTGATCCGTTCTTCGAGTTCTTCCTGTGGTTCCGCCACATCAGGAGTTGTAACATAAGGGAACATGACCGGTGTGTCGTATACATTCAGAGCGATAATCTCTGGAGTAGTTGGCATACTTTTACCCATTGAAACAGCGGCTTTTAGTGCACGAGCTGAATTTTCCGAAAAATCAATGGGAACCATAATATGATCTAGCGAAGTTTTTGCTTCCTCCGGTATCATCAGCACGGCCCCCTGTGACTTACGAACAATATTTCTTTTGATTATTTCAGAAGCTTTATTGCGGTTACTGTCACCAATAACTAACAGATCCGGATGCCAGCTTTCTTCCTTTTTCAGGATAGCTTCTAATGGCTTGCCGGTCGTACTATCCGTTTCAAAGTCAATATTTTGCTTTCCATCGAAAGTATTCTTAATTTCCTTATTCAACGCTTTAATGGCGTCTTCGTTAGAAAGCTTGGGCTCGGTGTCAATACCATAGGCTGGAAAATAAGTTGAGCGATAGATATCGAATTGTAAAATTACGTGGAAAAACAAGAACTCTTCGGTAGGCACATGTTGGGTAAAAAACTTAAGATAATTCAGGATCTCTTTATCCATCTCAGTCAAATCCAAAGCCACCAGGCCTTTATTGATCTTTCCGCTTTTCGCAAATGGTTGGTTCATCACTTTTTTTGATCTAAGAAAAGAACTAATTCCAAATTACATGGTGATTTGTGTCATAGGGGGTAGTGATTTTAATTATTCGTAGTGAAACTTATCTTCCAAAAATAGGGGTGACGACCATATTCCCATTTCTCGTTTTTTCCGTATCTTGTTTAAAGGATATAAAACTTTTCAACAATGAGAATCCATTCGATCGCTTTCGTTACGCTTATTTTTTTCCTAACCAACTGTCAACCAGTTGAAAACACCGATACAGCCTACAAGCTTGGAGATGTAGAGCTTAATGTGACCGGTAATCAAGCAGGTCAAGACCACTTCAAAGAAGGCCTATTGCTGCTGCATAGTTTTGAATACGAAGATGCGCGGGAAGCGTTTCTGAAAGCTCAGCAAGCGGACCCCAATATGCCTATGGCTTTCTGGGGAGAGGCGATGACTTACAATCACAGCCTTTGGGGCGAACAAGACTACGACGAAGCTATTCCCATCATTGAAAAAATGAAAGCTGCACAAAATAAAACAACCGTTACGGCAATTGAAGAAGATTTCATGAAAGCCGTAGCAATACTGTACCAGCCTAAAATGTCAAAAGCAGAACGCGACCAGGCTTATGCCGGATACATGGGCGAACTTCACGAAAAACACCCGCAAAACCAGGAGATCGCTGCGTTTTATGCGCTTTCTTTCCTAGGTTCGGTGCAGGAAGGCAGGGATGAAGACCTTTACGGCAAAGGTGCGGTTATCGCCAAAGGCATTCTGGCAGAAAACCCCAACCATCCCGGCGCTTTACACTACCTGATCCATTCTTACGATGATCCGGATCATGCGGTGCAAGCCATCGATGCGGCTTTCAGCTACGCGGAAGTGGCGCCCGACGCCAGCCATGCCCTACATATGCCCTCCCATATTTACGTCGCACTGGGCATGTGGGACCAGGTTGTGGCTTCTAATGAGCGTTCCTATCAGGCCAGCTTAAACCGTATGCAGCGCAAAAACCTGGACAACGACGCCCGAGGGTATCATGCTTTCCATTGGCTGGAGTATGGCTACCTGCAACAGGGAAGAACGGAAGAAGCCCGGCAAATGGTCGAAGAGATGCAACAATTTACGGCAGAAAAGCCTTCTAAGCGTGCCCGTTCGCACCTGGTCTATCTTAAAGGAACCTACCTGGTAGAAAGCAATGATTGGGAAAGCCCGATCGCTAGTATTCCCGTTGAAGTCTCGGATCTCAACGTAGCGGTCCGGTCACAATACCATTTTTTGGAAGGGATGGAGGCCTTCAAGACTGGTGATAAAGAGCAGTTAGAAGAGGTGATCCATACCATCCAAAACGATTACCAACGCGAAGCGATCCTCGCATCAGACAGCAACCTCAAAATGTGCTCCGGCGCAACGCGTGAAACTGCCAACGAAACCAACATCAAAGAATCGAAAACGATGGAGTACCAGCTCAGAGGGCTCCTGGCCTGGCTGGAAAATGATAAGGAAATTACGGAATCCTGGTTGAAAAAATCAGTGGATCTGGAAGAAAGCCTCAGCTATAGCTATGGTCCGCCTTTTATTAAAAAACCAACTCCTGAATTGTACGCTGCATGGCTGTTTGAACAAGACCGTTACGAGGAAGCTTTAACCTATTTTGATCAAACACTGGAACGAGCACCCAAAAGAAGACTGGCGCTGGAAGGAAAAAGAAAAGTGGCCGAGGCTATGGGTAATGATGAGCTCTTCAAGGAAATGGAACAACTCTTGGAGGAAATAACGGTGGTGAAAAAGTCTTGAGATTGTGCCTGAATAAACCCCTTGTTTGATCATGATCACCAACAAAAAGAAGTCATCAACAAAACAAGGGTAGAATTTCCTCTGGAAAATGAATTGGGAGAATTGTTGGATTCGAATTTAGCATTGTGAGGAAGATATTTGTTGAAAACGAGACCCATTCAACTCTTTTTTAATAACGACAAAAAATTAAAAAAACTACAAGTAGTTAAATGAAGAACTATTAAGAAAGTAATTAAATCATTATGTGTGAATAAATAACTCCTGCTAGCGTGTTCCATTTACCAAAAGATTCGACACAATACCAGCAAAACAAGGAACTGAAATTAAATAAATACTGTTCATTAAGTTAATTAGTTTATTACAAAAATCGAATAATGCCATTAGGTTTTGAATGGGATGAAAACAAAAATGAGTCCAATCAATTAAAGCATAATTTATCTTTCGAAGACGCCAAAGAGGTTTTTGATGACCGTAATCGCATTCAATACATCATGAATACCCGTAAGTACGGTGAACGGCGTTGGAAAACGGTTGGTTTAATTATAGGAATTTTTATTACTGTAGTGTATACGGTAAGGAATAAAGTTTTCAGAATTATTTCAGCTCGTCGTGCCAATAAAAAAGAGAAACGAGATTACCTTGAAAGGATAAAGAAAAAGAGCCATGAGTAAAGATAGAATAACGGTGAAAAAAGCGTTAGAATTGATAAAGGAAGGTAAATCCTTATCCTCATTTGAAGTTGTCTTTGAGGAAACGATTGACGCAATAAAAGCTTTCCACTTAAGAAAAAACGGAATAGATGTACCAGATCAGTTTATAACCTATGAAGATGAGGATTTAACTTATGACGAAGATATAGATAATACTGATTGGCAGAAATTGGACGGTTATGTTGATGAAACTGACTCTAACATAAATGTAGATTTAGTTGTAGAAAAGGAGGTAAAGAATTGGTTAACAAAAAATAATATTAAAGTAGAAGAATTATTATCTAATCTTTTGCATAACTACTACCAAACAGATCAAATCGTACACCGAAAATAAAGGTAGTCCGACCACCTATCACAGCTGCAACCATCCCTCACTAATGCTGTCTTTTAACAAAAAGCCATGTACAAACCTATCCTTCTACTACTTATCATCACCACGGCCTGCCAATCCCAATCTCAAAACGGAGCAAAACAACAAGCCACCCTGGTAGGTGGCCCCTGCGAAGGTTGTGAAGCCATTTATGAATACGGTGACAGAACCCTTACCAATCAGGACACCTTGCCTGGTTTCCAGGAAAACCGGCCCAAACTGAAAGTTATGGGTACCGTTTACGAATCAAATGGTGAAACACCGGCTGAAAACGTCATCATTTATGTCTACCATACCAATCGTGACGGAGTCTATCCTACCAAAGGCGATGAACAAGGCTGGGCCAGGCATCATGGCTATATTAGGGGATGGATGAAAACCAATGAGGACGGTCGATATACCTTTTATACTTTCCGGCCAGGCGCTTATCCTAACCGACAAGAGCCCGAACATATTCATTTTACCGTTAAAGAACCCGGCAAAAATGAGTACTACATCGAAAGTATTCATTTCGACGACGATCCTTTGCTGACTAGCACCGAGCGCGCCAATCTCCGAAAACGGGGCGGCTCCGGTATAGCGGATCCTAAAGCAGATGGTGATTTGCTTCTGATCGAGCGGGATATTATCTTGGGATTGAATATTCCCAATTATCAATAATGTCCTACTACCATGCAAACCTCTTTAAGGGATCTAAACAGCTTATTTCATAATCACCCCTATCTTTACTTTTATCAAGATATTTTAACCGGGGAATTAACTGCCCAAGAATGCTCATTCATTGAAAAGAGCTGTAACATTCAAAAAAGAATCAACATCCTTGATCTGGCCTGCGGTCACGGTCGTCATTCCAATTATTTTGCCCAACGAAACCATAAGGTTACCGGCATTGATATTAATAATGATTTCCTGGAAATGGCACGAAAGCACATGATCGGGGATAACGTTGAGTATTTTCACAAAAACATCCTGGACATTAACTACCAACAACAATACGAATTGATTATTTTACTATCCAATACACTTGGCTTTTTAGACCGTGAAGAAAGTAAGACGTTGATTGATAAAATATATGCCGCACTAAAGACAGGTGGTAAGGCCTTCATTGACATCAAAAACAGAGATCATATTGTAAAGGAATTACCTTCCTGCAGTATACTGGAGAAGGAAAACAATTTGATGATCGACCGTTTATCTTTTGATCCAGTCGATGGAACAACTACCAATCGTCGAATTTATATAATTAACGGTAAAAGAATAGATACTCCGTTCAAGATGTCCGCTTATAACTACCACGATCTTTCTTCAATGGCTATCTCCTCAGGCTTCACAATTCAAAAGACCTATGGCAATTGGAAGGGAGAATCATTCGGCACGCATTCTAAACGAATTATCATGATATTGGAAAAATAAATATATGTTCGTTTGAAAAAAATAATACTGTACATCGCAGCCAGCCTCAATGGCAAAATTGCGCAATCCGATGGAGACGTAGAATGGTTGGAAACCATTCCCAATCCTGAACAGACTGATTATGGTTACCAGGAGTTTTACGACTCCGTAGGTACCACCATCCAGGGATATAATACCTACCAAAAGATTTTGGATTGGGGCATTGAATTTCCCTATCCTACTACTAAAAATTATGTATTGACCAGAAGGCAAGGATTGGCTGACACAGCGCACGTAGAATTTATTAGCAACAACCACCTGGAATTCATTGAGCAGCTCAAAACCCAGGAAGGAAAAGACATCTGGCTGATCGGCGGCGGCCAGATCAATACACTATTGTTCAATGCCGGCCTTATCGATGAGATCCGTTTATTTGTAATGCCTATTATCCTTAGCTCGGGTATCGAGCTTTTCGAGCAGGTGCCCCAACAAAAAAAATTGACCTTGATGACAGTAAAGGAATACCGTTCTGGAGTTTTGGAATTGAGATACGCGGTTTGACAAGTAATTCGTTCACCTACCCCGTAGCCCAAAACCAGCCTCCTTCTGCGCCTCTCCATAAAATCCATCAACCAAATTCCACCTCGATCTACGTTCCTCCCCAATAAATACATCAGTCTAAGTCCATACCAGTCCGCGTCTTTAGCTGTATAGCCACCAGTCCAGTCAACGCAAATCAGCGTTTTTACCCAAAAACCCTTATCTTCCACGCCATAATCAAAACAACAACCCAATGGCGAGTGCAAAATTCAAAAAAACAGCGATCACCGTAAACCTCGGCTTCCTCTCCATCCAAGGTACCTGGGAGATCGACGAACTACAACGCAAAGCAGCCTGGGATATGTACGTGGAGCTCGTCACCCGCATCTCCGTCGTAGAGCTCAAACCCGACGAAGGCCTTCTCCGCGAAGCCCTTACTTCACTCTATTCCCTCTTTGGCACCACCCGGGAGATCCTGAAAAAATACGGCCCCTCTATCGCCACACCCGGACAAAAAGGAGATACCACCTTCGGCCACATCGCCATTGGCGTACTCAACCAGATCCTGCGCCCCCTCCTCGCCAAATGGCATCCCCTCCTGACCGATTACGAAAACAAAAGACCCAAAGAGGATTCCCAAACTGAACACGAAAAGAACTGGCCCCACGCTGCCAACCTGCGCCAGGAGATCAACCTGGTCCGGCAGCAATTGATCGAGTATGCTAATGTACTGGCGGAGGTGTCAGGGGTTAGTAAGTTGCATTGAATATCAAAAGGAGGGAAGTACCTCTTGGTAGACCGGAATTTATTCCGATCTCTAAAGGGATTATGTAAATAATCGATTGTTGGTTCCATCGACTGCAAATAGGAGTGATGCTGTATCATAAGTCAAGTTAAAACTATGCTGACAGAATTTTCTCTATTTCCTTTGTGTTTTACTTATGAGACGGCTTCACTTCAGTCTTTGACGCGGAATAAATTCCGCGGTACCAAAACAAATGTATCATGAAAAAACCACCACAGTATTTAATGGCTCTGCTGCGTGACATCGAAGTCACCACCTTGGAGATCTGGGATGAATTCCCTTCTCTAAATGATAAAGACGTAGAATGGGTCTACGATCAGTTGAAAACCTTTTTCAAAAAATCTACCGGCGGCAATAAGGTACCCGAACCCCTTTCTACCGCCGATAGGAGGCAAGCTTTGATCGATGAGCTCTTGAACATGATCGAAGACCGAGAGGAAATACAAGCTGACGACCAGTACATTAACAATCCTCTCTATACGCATGGCGGGTACGAAGTATCTTCCTTACCGGCGCTATACGTTATGGCTTTCAGCAAGCTTATTGATTCAGTCCGGCTATGGACGAAAGAGAAGGAGGGAAAGGACGGTTACTTGAGGTTTATCAGTAATCAAGTTATTTAGGGTAGCTTACTCATTGGTTACTATTTTATTTTGACATCGGTATTTCATGAAACTGTTCGAACACTGATCCGCCTTTAGATAAACGCATTAACTTTTAATACCCGTTGCTCGTCCAAGTCTCTGACTTTTAGCGTCCATTGAGTCAGAGACTCGCAAGATTCATCGCATCAAGACAACGCCTTCAAGAATGGTTTTAGGCTTTCCAAGCTACCTCTTAATAGTCTCTTCCAGCAACTCTTTTAATTCCTCAACCACCTCCGGATACTCGTTATAAACATTATTGTTTTGGCCGGGATCGGTTTCCAGGTTGTACAATTGTGCCGGCGGGGCATCTTCCTTCACCTTACCATCGACAATATCGCTGTTCTTTTGTCCGGTAAAGGGAAATGCCGCCGGCCCGCCGAAGGTATGACTGCCAGCAATTTGAGACGCAAAACCGCCGCCGCCCTGAGCTGGAATATACATCCACGGCCCTTTTCTTACCGATAAATGCTCCCGGCTATTCGCGGCGATGATCAAATGATCCCGGATAGGTTGGTCAGTCTCACCAGTAATAGCGGGTAAAAGATTGTAACTATCCTGGGTTTCTTCTGCCATTTGTCCCTGACCAACCAAGGCGGCCATCGTCGCTAAAAGATCCACATTGGAGGCCAATACATCAGTAGTTGTTCCGGCCGACACATTAGCGGGCCAGCGCACGATGAACGGAACGCGGTGGCCGCCTTCCCAGGCGTCGAATTTGAACCCAAGCAAATTCCCATTCATCCGGTGGCCGGCAGCATAAGCATCCTGGCCGCCCTGATTGAGCATGCCGCCGTTATCACTGGTTAGTATGACCATGGTATTTTCCGTCAACCCCTCTTCGTCCAAGGTATTCAGCACCTCTCCGATCATCCAATCCAATTCATGGATAAAATCACCGTACCGCCCTGCCTCGCTGCTGCCTATGTAACGAGGCCTTGGCGTATAAGGATGATGGATGCTCGTAGTCGCCAAATAGAGAAAGAAAGGGTTTTCACGCGGCTCTTTGATGTATTCTATGGCTTTATCTTTCAGAGTAGTACCCACCATCCGGTCATCATAGCGAAAATGGGCTTCTTTGGCACCACCAATCTCTTGCAGCCCAAATTTCTCAGGAAACCAGCGGGTTTCCGCGTGTTCGCCGTAAATAAAGGGATCTTCCGGGTCGAAACCTACAACCTGATGGTTTTCCACGTAAACAAACGGCGGATGACTATTGAGCACCGGCACGCCGAAATAATAATCGAAGCCCAGCTCCAGCGGTCCGGGTTTCAAGGGCTTATTCCAGTCTACAGGGCGTTCTTCACCAAAACCCAAATGCCATTTTCCAATAGCCGCCGTGGCGTATCCCGCCTTTTTCATTACTTTCGCGATGGTCATCTGTGCCGTATCCACGCGCAATGGCTCTCTTAAAAACATAGGTCCGTATAGCCCCACCCTGGCAGGATAAGTTCCGGTGATCAAGGCATACCGGGAAGGGGAACATACCGCCGAGGCGGAATGAAAATCGGTGAATCTAGTCCCTTCATTTGCCAATCGGTCCATATTAGGGGTCTTAACCATCGTTGCACCATAAGCTCCTACATCGCCATATCCCAGATCATCTATATTAATGAGAAGTACATTGGGGAGTTGCTCTTCTGATGAAGTAGCAGGTTGGCTGCATTGTAGGCATAATCCGGCAAGTAAGAGCAAAAGGTAAGACCGGTAAAGTAGGTTTTTCATTTGTTGTTTTTCGTTTTAAAAAAAGTGATCTAACTTAAGCATTATAATTCAGCTTGATAATATTTGGACTTTTGACGCTAGACACTAGACGCTAGATTTTAGACAACAAACCGCT
>CAZHNG010000029.1:0-29427 GCA_964533785.1 uncultured Saprospiraceae bacterium
TTCCCGGTAATAAACGAAAATACGGACCAAATAGAACATACCGGCAAACCAGGCTACAAAACCGATAATGTGGAGCGATTTGAAAAGTAATATTGTATTCATCTGTTGCAACTTTGTTTTAAATTATTTAATTTTGCTGACCCAAAAACAAAAGATTACATTTTCACCTTTAGAATACCACGTCGGGTAAAAATAAAGCAGCTTTCGCAAATAACCATTTTCGTTTACAATGGTTTTCGAATTTAAGGAAATGAGAGAAACACTTTCAGCAAGAATAAAAAGGGCTAGAAAACGTGCGGGGTATTCTTATCGGCGGTTATCCGACGAGTTAGACCGGCTCGTATCTCCTGGCACCTTAAAACAGTACGAAGAAGGTAAAAAAATACCTACTACGGGTGTCTTACTTTCCATGGCCGATGCCTTAAAAGTAAAGTTAGACTATTTTTCCCGCCCCATCCGGTTTGAACTGGGGGATATAGAATTCCGAAAAAAAGCCAGTATCGGTAAAAAACAAGTGGAGATCATCAAAGAAACCACCCTTGACCTCTTGGAAAGATACGTAGAAGCAGAACAATTGGCGAATACCCGCTCAGCTTTTCACAATCCTCTGGAAAACCGGGAAATAAGATCTGAAGAATCCATCGAGGAGGCCGTAAAATACCTTAAAACAGTCTGGGAAATACCAGCGGGGCCTATCCCCGACGTTATTCAATTACTGGAAAATAAAAAGATAAAGGTAATTGAAATAGACGCTACAGAAAAGTTTGACGGTTTGTCTACCTACGTTCAATCCTTTGCCGTCACCCTCCTGAACCGTAACTTTCCCGCCGATCGTAAAAGATTTACGGCGCTGCATGAACTGGGTCATTTGCTTTTGGAGATTAGCCCTGAAAAAGATCACGAAAATTTCTGCAACCGTTTTGCTGGAGCCATGCTCATAAGCCGCAAAGAATTGGTAGACATTTTAGGGCAACGTCACACCAGTGTTCCTCCCATTGAGGAGCTCATCTCAATTAAGGAGCGGTATGGCATTTCTCTGCAAGCGATTATGAGGCGCGCCTACGACCTGGGAATTGTCAACAAAGCGATCTATCAGCAATTCCACCGTAAAATTGCTCATAATAAAGTGGAACAAGGGCTAGGAACCTATCGGGGTGAAGAAGAAGCCAAGGGGTTGGTAAAAATTCTTACTCAGCTCCTGGTTGACAATAAAATCACTATCAAAAAGGCCGCCAACCTGGCAGGCATGAGCCTTCCCGATTTTCAGCAATTGCTGGAAAGAAGAAAAGAAACTTTACCCGACTGGTCATACAATCCTGCGGGTACTTTGTTTTCGGAAGCTTTTTCCGAAGAAGAACCTGATTATAATTATTCTGACCTCATAGAAATCAATCCCGATTATGATCCCAGGTGATATTGTACTGGTATCCATGCCTATGCGTAATGGGAAACGCAAAAAACGTCCCGCTCTGATCTTACAGAAGATGCGTCCTTTTGGCGACTTTCTGGTTTGCGGCGTTTCTTCCCAAGTAAAACATGAGGTGCCAGGTTTTGATCTAAAATTGACGGTTGACGACGACAACTTCCCGCACACCGGCCTCAAAGCCAGCTCAATTGTCCGACTCGGATATCTTACTACTGTTTCTACGACATTGATCCCCGGTAAAATCGGCCAGGTCACTCCCGAACAATTAGAAATATTAATTGACCGGCTGATCAATTATTTGAACGAAAGGGAGTAAGTAATTTTTCTTTCCAATGAATTAGAATACATACTTAAGCAATAGGGGTATTTCCCATTTCTGCCATCTTAATAATAAATACGATCAAATGCTTATGAAAAGGATTTTTATACTTTGCTTTGCCTTATGGAGCGCTTTATACCTTAATGCACAACAAGAAACGGTGTTCGGTAATGTAGAAAATATTGGTGCTTTTGGGGGGCCTTTTATTGAAATCGGTTCCATCAATGGTCAAATTGGTGCAGATGTAGGTGGCGGCGGTGCTATCATTCTGGATGAATTTTTCATTGGAGGTTTCGGTCAGGGAACTAGTTACCCGGATGTGACCATTGACAATTTGAACTGGAATATAAAATTTGGCCACGGGGGCTTGTGGTTTGGTTATGTAGAGCGCAGTTACAAGGTCATCCACTTGTATTCGTCCTTTAAACTCGGTTGGGGAAGGGCACAATTGAGACGCGATAACTTTGATACCATAAGGGATCGGGTGTTGGTGCTTACCCCGGAAATAGGAGCAGAGGTAAACCTTACCGACTTTTTTAAAATCTCATTTGCCGGTGGTTACCGCTGGGTCAATGGAGTCACTCAATTACCAACCTTGGGGAATAGCGATTTCAGCAGCCCAGTTGGTATTCTAACCTTTCGTTTCGGCGGATTTGATGGCGACTGGGATGAATGGTAAGGTTAACGGGGGAACAAAGTACTGATACAGGATAAACGTGTTCAAACCGGTCTAACTCACTAACCCGTTTGAACACGTCCACAGCTTTCACTCAGAAGCCGCCGGTTTTTTCTTGCGCCGGGTTTTGAACAACTCTACTACTTCCTTATCCTTTAAAAATCCAAAGCCGGGGAAGGAAGCCGCAACAAATTTCTTAATATCCTGATAATCACGCCCCCTTTTATCAGTGTAGACTTTGAGTAATTTCTTGATATATCGTAGACACAATACTTTCAGATCCTGATTAAACTCTTCATTAGCGAAGATCTGCATGTAGACGGGGAACAATTTTGAAATTTCGAATAATTCCGCGTATTGTTCTGTGGTCAGGTTGTTGATCAATTTTTTGAAATACTGGAATATCGTCAGGCGTACGCACTTGTTGACGACTGAACGGCCCGGGTACTTACTGTAAAAGACTTTAACCGCCTCGTGAGTTTCCTCGTGAAGATAGCCTTTACTATGAATAATGGCTTTGAGCTGGTAAAGGTCGGTAATCTCATCCTTGATGGAATCATCGAGTACCTCGATCATGCGTTTATCTGCCTCCGGGCCAAGGTCTATCTCCGGATCACCGTACATTTCTAATTGAAACCCTAAAAATTCGTCATTAACCGCTGAGTATTTCTTTCGGAGTTGGTTAAAATATTTATTCAGATGCTTCTGGTCTTTTTGTTCCAGGTCAAAAAAGTTAGCGTATAAGGTAATGACCTGCAGGTATTCATTGGTTAATTGCAATTCCTTGTTTTCCAGAAAAGCTTTGATGGCAGGAATGATGGATTCATTCTGCCCTTTGATTTTAATACGGTGAATGAGGAAATTCTTTAAAGCGGGGAAAAGGATTTTCAAAGAAGGCAGATCTTCCGGGAACTCAGCGGTTTGAAAGTTTTCTGTTTTAAATTGCCGGAGATAACGGTGGTAACCGATTTTCCTTTCTTTTAATTGGCGGTACCTATCCAGCTTTTGACCCTGCAAAAAATAGCGTATTCGTTTATTGGAAATATCATTGATCAGGTTCGTTACCCAAATATCGCTGCTCAGGGCAAACCCCATCTGGATTGATTGCCCGATCCTCTTTTTCAGAATATCGAAATTGGAAGAATTACAAATAGCCATTAGTACTTCTTTGAAATGTTCCTGTGGCCTGGTGTATTTGTAATTTTCATTAATATCTCCGCGTAGTACAGAATAACCTAATATTTTAGGCAAATACAAACCCTCGAAAGCATCGTCCAAAATAACCAATTCCAAAGCAATGAGCTGCAAAGGATTCTCGCGAGCCACTTCATCGTAAATTCGTGCGATCTTAGGTTCAAACAGTTCTTTTATCCTGGTATAATCTTCCTCTTCTTCACTCTCCAGGTAATTCGCCAGTTCTTCGGACTCCTGGATTTCCAACGCCAGATTTTCCAAACTCTCTAAATAGGACTGATTTAATTCGTACATAAATTTTGCAGATTTTTTGAGCAGAATAAAAGACTTTCTCTTTTCGGTATAAAAACAAACCTGGTAATGCTGCAATCGACATTACCAGGCTTTTTTGTTGACAATACAAATATAAGAAACTGTAGCTAAGCTACCAACATACACGCTTTGGTCTATTCCTCCTCCGTTTCAGCGGCTGGTGCTTCTTCAGTTGCTTCAGCGACTTCTTCTTCCGCCTCAGCTACAGGAACTTCCTTAATTGGAGGCTTACCGGAAATTTGAGCGTAAAATTCTAATTTTTCTTGTCTTGATTTTTCAAAACGAGCGGCAATTTTAGCTTCTTTCGCTTCAATCCATTCCTCGTATTTCTTATCCGCTTCTTCTTGAGTGAGCGCGCCTTTTTTTACGCCGCGCATGAGGTGTTTGCGGTATAGTACACCTTTAAACCGCAATATCGCACGTACTGTATCCGTCGGTTGAGCGCCTTTCATGATCCAATCGTAAGCCTTATCGCGATCAATATCGATCGTCGCAGGCTTAGTCATAGGATTGTAAACCCCTATTTTTTCAATAAACTTTCCATCTCTTGGTGCACGAGCGTCCGCGATAACAATGTGATAAAAAGGACGCTTTTTGCGACCTTTTCTCTGTAATCTGATTTTAACCGGCATAATCCGTTTTTTTATGAAACGATTCCCATTTACTCCCGTCAAGGGACGATGGGCTTTAAGAACCGCAAAAATAGCGCTTTTTATATTAATTCAAAACTTTTCTTTCAAAATCAACTCATCCAAACCCCAACTTTAACTATAAGCTACCCTCATACTGAATTCCAATCTATATCGTTAATTTTATACTTGACGCAAAGTGGTTTGGGACTTCCCAAACCTACATCGGTCGGTATATACCGTACTTGAAGATAGTTGGGATTCCCAAACCACTTCTACGTCGGTATAAATATTTTCGGGAACCTTTTAGTGAAGCAGCCGATACAATCTCAAGAACAAATCCAAAAACTATGGGGAGAATTATTTCATGGCTCCTGCTCTTAATTGTAGTAACAAACACTTTCGGCCAAACCGAACTAGAGGGCATCATCAATGCCTATGCAAGTATTACGAATATCAATCCCTGCACCAATATTATTGTTATCGATGACGCCAGTTCTTTTGAATCTGGCGAGAACATTTTGATCTATCAGGCACAAGGCGCTGGTATTAACTCCTCCAACTCGGGTAATTTCGGGGTCATTGAGTCCTTAAATGGCGCCGGTTCTTATGAAATAAATGCTATTGAGCAAATCGCCGGCAATGTGATTACTTTGAGCTTTAGCCTTATAAATGAATACAATGTGAATGAAGGCTCTGCACAAGTGGTTTCTTTTCCTACTTATTCAGAGGCTATCGTAAAAGAACCCCTTACCGCTGCCAAGTGGGATGGTCAGAAGGGTGGGGTTATTGCTTTGCAAGTGGACGGAACCTTAACCTTGGAAGCTCCCATTCAAGCAGACGGCCTGGGATTTCGGGGAGGCGTATCGCAAATCGATGTTACCAATGAATGTGGTGAATTTCCCAACTTCTTAACCAACCGGGATGATTATTATTACAATTTAAATAATTGGCGGGGCTCTACCAAAGGTGAAGGCATCGCCCCTTATATCAGTGGTCGAGAAGCGGGGCGCGGCCCGCAAGCTAATGGTGGCGGCGGTGGAAATGACCACAATACAGGCGGCGGTGGTGGTGCCAATCGCAGTGACGGAGGTAACGGCAGCCGAAGCGATGCCGGATGCAGGGGACGTTTTCCGGGCATTGGCGGCAGAGCTGTTACTGCTTCTCAACAATCCGTCTTTTTCGGTGGCGGCGGTGGTGCAGGTCACGAAAACAACAAAATGAATACTGCCGGTGGAAACGGAGGAGGAATGATCTTCCTGATAGCCAATGAAGTTATTGCTAACGGGCAAAAGATAACAGCCAATGGTATAACACCGGAATTGATCGTAGGTGACGGAGCTGGGGGCGGTGGTGGTGGTGGCACTATAGTGCTCGACGTCGAAAATATAACGGGCAATCTTTCTGTTGAAGCAAAAGGAGGCGATGGCGGATCTGAAGATAGTCGTAATGGTACTCGCTGTCTGGGGCCTGGGGGCGGCGGAAGCGGTGGACTGCTCTCTCTTACCAACAACCTGTCTATCACGGCAAACCTTGCCGGCGGCCTTGCAGGTCAGAGTTTAAATTCCGGCAATTGCGATGCAGATTTATTGATCGCACAAAACGGAAGGAACGGCCTAATTTTTAACAATAATCCATTAGTGAGATCTACTCAGGCATTTTTACCGTTGAGCATCAACGCTCCTACGCAGGTGGAGGTATGTGCAGGTGAAGCGGCTACCATAACCCCAGCAACGACCGGTACGATCACCCAATACCAATGGCAAGTCAACAATGGTCAAGGCTTTCAGGATCTATCGGATGATGATGAAGTTAGCGGCAGCAATACCCCAAGCCTCACCATTAAAAATGCCGACAGCAATAAACGCTACCGGCTCATGATTACCGGGATTTGCGGTGATACCCAATCCTCTAATTCCATCCGGCTCCAACCGCAAGCGCTCCCACAAGCCCGTTTTGATTTTATTATTGACGGACAATCTGTCGATTTTATCAACAATACGGGCAATGGAGACGAATATTTCTGGGATTTTGGGGACGGTGATACCAGTACGGAGGGTAATCCAGGCCACACTTATGATACCGATGGTGAATACCTGGTACGCCTTTTGGCCACCAACGAATGTGGTACCACCCGGGATTCTGCACTTATTTCCATATTGCCGGCCTTGTCAGCTGGATTCAACTTCGCTCCCGAACAAGGTTGCATTCCTCTTACGGTACAATTTACCAATAACTCCTCTGCCGGCGCCGAAGTCATTGCCTGGCAGTTTCCCGGCGGGGAACCTGCTGCTTCGTCTTCCGAAAACCCCGTAGTACAGTACGGAACCCCCGGCAGTTTTTCTGCTAGCCTGATCGTGAGCGATGGAATTGAATTCGATACCCTAACCAGGACAAACATTATATTAACCGAGGACAAACCTCAATCTTCCTTTCAGCACCAGGCCAATGAACTGGCCGTCACCTTTTCCAATAATTCGTCTGACGCGACAAGTTATTTGTGGGATTTTGGTGATGGAACAACTAGCCAGGAAGCCAACCCCCAGCACTCATATCCCTTTGGCGGAGAATTCATTGTTAAACTAATAAGCACGAATGCCTGCGGTAACGACACGGTTTCAACAACCCTGCAAGTTTTTGAAACACCGGCGGCTCTATTTAATATCGATCAACCGGAAGGTTGTGCTCCGCATACGGTACAATTTTCGGATCGATCGACCGGCACGATTTCCGCCAGAGCTTGGCAGTTTCCGGGAGGCAATCCTAGTACGTCCACCGATGCCAACCCTATTGTTACTTACCAGGATGCCGGTACCTATACCGCTACGTTGATCGTTCGTAATGAGTTAATGGCGGATACCCTGAGTGTAAATGACATCAATATCCGAAATCCAACCATTGCCGACTTTTCTTTTACTGTCAATGAATTGATGGCTACTTTCACCAACCAATCTGCTCATGCGGACAACTACCGGTGGGATTTTGGCGATGGTTCGACGAGCAATGCTTCCGATCCCAGTCACCAATTTCCAAGTGACGGTCAATTTACGGTACAACTCATTAGTAGTAATGAATGCAGTAGCGACACCCTGATCCAAGGCATTAGCTTGCGGGAAAGTCCTTTAGCCTCTTTTAGTTACGATCGATCGTCCGGATGTACTCCCTTGACTATCGGGTTCAAAGACGAGTCATCCGGTACTATTACGGAAAGAATGTGGCTCTTTCCCGGCGGTTCGCCGGCTTCTTCGACGGAGCTTTCACCTACCGTTACTTACGAAATGGCAGGCGTATACGAAGCGTCCTTAATCGTGGGCAACGAAACTGCCAAAGACACTTTTACGGTTGAGAATATTCGTGCCATCGATCCAGTTGCAGCCGGATTTGAATTCACAACGAATGAACTTTCGGTGACTTTTGCCAACCTTTCGCAAAATGCAGCTTCCGCGCGTTGGGATTTTGGCGACGGGACAAACAGTATTGCTTCCGACCCGGTTCATATTTATGCTGCCGCCGGTGAATATACGGTACAACTGATCAGTGAAAATGAATGTAGTTCAGATACCGTTAATCAGGTGCTCACGGTAAGAGAAACGCCGGTCGCCCTTTTCAGCGCTGACCCCAATTCCGGCTGTGCGCCTTTAACGGTAACTTTCAATGACCTTTCTTCGGGTACTATTTCCAACAGATGGTGGGAATTTCCGGGAGGTGATCCCTTAAATTCCGCGATGCTTAACCCGGTTGTCACTTACGAAAGTCCGGGTATTTATTCCGCCGCGCTTTTTGTGGGTAATGAAATCGATCAGGATTCTATTAGAGCAGAGAACCTGATCCTGGTAGAAGCTTCAGCAGAGGCCGCCGCTATTTATGAAACCGACGAATTGAGGGCCACTTTTTTCAATAATAGTATAGCTTCGGATGAATACCTATGGGATTTTGGAGATGGGAATATTAGTGAGGAACCCAATCCTGTTCACCTTTACGACACAAGCGGTACTTACACTGTTTTACTCATCAGCAGGAACGCCTGTAGTCAAGATAGTTTCCGTTTTGACGTAAGGGTACAGGAAGCTTTAAGGGTCATTACTCAATCCAACAAGAACGGGGGCTGTGCCCCGACAACGATACAGTTCGATGATCTATCCACTGGTAGTGTATCTAACCGGACTTGGCTATTTCCGGGCGGACAACCTTCTTCTTCGACGGAACGATCTCCTCAAGTCAGGTATGAAACGCCAGGTGTTTTTAATGTTATACTAACTATTGCCAATGAGAGTGAGGAAAAGACGGATACCTTAGAAGTTCCGATCACCATCGTTGAAGTTCCGCAGCCGGCTTTTGTTTATCAACTCAATGGACTGGAGGTTCAGTTTACCAACCTTTCTGAATCGGCGTATACTTTTGGCTGGGACTTTGGGGACGGCAACCAAAGTATGCTATTCAACCCCATCCATACTTATGGGCAAAGCGGAATCTACGACGTTACCCTGAATGCTCAGAACGAGTTTTGCGCCTCAGCAGTCAGTCAACAGTTGATGATCAACCTTACGGATGTAAATGATGAAGAAACGGTAAATTACATCCGTATTTATCCCAATCCGACGCAGGATAAGCTTACGGTCGAGCACAATCTAAGTAGTTTACCCGTAAATATTGAAATACTGAGTACGGACGGCCGATTGATGATGCAGGCCGTTGCGAATGATCTCCACAACACCTATTCCCTGTCATTTTTGCCGCAAGGTATTTATTGGGTCAGAATACGGGGAGCTGATGTGGTTTTCTCGGATAAAATAATAAAAGTTGATTAGAATTAGGGCAAAACATCATTCACAACAAATTCAGGTATTCCATTGCCAGATAAGCACAATCTACTGTTGTAAAAAGGGGAGCGTGAGGATCTTTGAGGAAAGACCGGAATTTTTTTAATGGAATCAGCTCTACATCGATAAACTCATTGCTATCCAGTTGTTGACGGCCTTGCTTTTCGCAATTCGTTAACAACATACAGTATTTGGTTTCTGTTGAATAAGCTGTTTGCGTTTTCTTTAGAAAAACCACCTCAGAAGAAGACGTGAACCCCGTTTCTTCACCTAATTCCCTCAAAGCCGTTTGTTGAGGAGTTTCTCCCGGGTCGATATAACCTTCGGGAAAACTGAGGAGGAAGGCTTCCGGGCCCGGCCGGTATTGCTTTATTACGATAAACTCCAGTTCTTTAGTCAAAGCCGCAACGGATACATAGGCTTGGTTGCCGACTACATCGTAGCGGGAAGTCAACCCGTTCGGTAGAACAAAATATTTTTGGATGATTTTGCGCCATCCGTTATAGGCTAATTCTTCTTTAATTTTTATCCATGCATCCATTTGTAAAAATTCCTGTTTTTTAAAATCAAAAAAGTTAAATAAGCGTTAGAGGGGTAGACCTCGGAAACTTTTTTACACTAAAAAAGTATTTTTATATTAGTTTTCCATTAATTTTAAACTGAAAGCGATTTAAAATTTGTTCTTTAAAACTTTTCCCAAATTTGAAAGGGAAAGCGTCGAATGGAACGATAAAAAAGCATCCTATGAAATTTAAAGGTCCTATTTTCTTTTCTTTACTCGCACTGGGCATCCTCGCAGCTGCCTTTTACTATCCGGTTGGAAATAATGAAGAAAAAGAGTCTGTTCTTATGCAGAACGTACTCGCCATTTTAAACCGGTATCACTATAACCCTATAGACATCAACGATGAATTTTCCGAAAAGGTGATCAATGCTTATTTGGAAAGAATAGATGGCGGCCGCCGCTATCTAACGCAGAAAGATATCAAACAACTCGAAAAATACAAAGACCAATTAGACGACGCCGCTCGCAATGGAAATTTTGAGTTCTTCAATCTGTCGCTGGAATTGTTGGAGGCAGGTAACGAAAAGGCTGAAGCTTACTGTCAGGAATTCCTGAGTCAACCCTTTGATTACGACAAGGATGAAGTATTGGAATTCGATCCCGACAAAAGAGGGTACGCCAAAAATGATAATGACCTCAAAGAATATTGGCGTAAATACCTGAAATACCAAACCATGATCCGCTTAGAGGATAAGTTGGAAAAGCAAAAAAAATTGGCTGATGAAGAAGAAAAGCGGACTTTGGAAGAGCTGGAAGCCGAAGCTCGCGAACAAGTGAGAGAGATCTTCGAAGGCTATTTCAACCGGGAAAGAAAAACCAAACGTTCGGATAGGCTGGGCGCATACCTGGACGCTATCGCAAAAGTGCACGACCCCCATACGGAATACTTTTCACCGATAGACAAGGAAGAGTTTGACATCCGTTTGTCCGGTCAATACGAAGGTATCGGAGCTCGTTTACAGCAGGACGGCGACTATACGAAAGTAACGGAGATCATGCCTGGTGGCCCTGCCTGGAAGGGGAAGGAGCTGGAAAAAAATGACATTATCTTAAAAGTTGCTCAGGGCGAAAATGAACCAAAGGATATATACGGGCTTTCCACTACTGATGTGGTACAGTATATCCGCGGCAAAAAAGGTACGGAAGTCAGACTTACGGTACGCAAAGTGGACGGTACGGAAAAGGTCATCCCAATGACCAGGGATGTTATCATTCTGGAAGAGTCATTTGCCAAATCGCTTATTCTCGACGGTGCGGAAGAAGGAGAAAAGGTTGGATATATTTCACTTCCTAGTTTTTATGCCAATTTCAAAGACCGTAATCAGGGTCGATTTTGTTCAGATGACGTAGCGGTGGAAATTAAAAAGCTGAAAAAGGAAGGCGTGAACGGAATTATTTTAGACTTGCGGAACAACGGCGGTGGTTCGCTTGAAGAAGTCGTAAAGATGTCCGGATTCTTTATCGAAGAAGGGCCTATAGTACAGGCAAACTACCGCGGACGTGCGCCAAAGATCCACCGCGATACGGATGAAGGTGTGCTTTGGGATGGCCCGATAGTGGTCATGGTCAATAGTTTCAGTGCTTCTGCTTCGGAAATCTTAGCTGCTGCCTTACAGGATTATGACCGCGCTATTGTCGTAGGCAGTAACTCCACCTACGGAAAGGGTACGGTACAAATGTTTTTAGACCTGGATCGCACCGTTCGGGGTTGGGAAGACTATAAACCCTTCGGACAGGTAAAGATCACTATGCAAAAATACTACCGCATCGATGGAGGTTCCGTACAACTTCGCGGTGTTACACCGGACATTATCTATCCGGACAACTTACACTATATGGAAACTGGCGAAAAAGAGCAAGAATCTGCTATGGCCTGGACAGAAATAGAACCCGTAGAATACGATCAAAACGTCTTCGTAGTGGATAATAAGGATCTAATTGCATCGAACAGCAATCAGCGCATAAAGGAAGATCCACTGTTTCAAAAAGTATTGGAAAATGCAGAACGCTTGAAGGAGCAAAGAGAACATAGCGAATATTCTCTAAACCTAAATGCTTATCAGGCCAAACAGAAAGAATTAGAGGAAGAATCCAAAGAGTTTGAGAACATGTTCAAAGAAAAAGTAGTGGAAGGCATTCGCAACCCCGCTTCCGATCAGAAAAGAATTATGGCTGACGAAGCTCAGAAGGCCCGTAATGAAGATTGGATCGCCTCTGTTTCAAGAGATATCTATATTATGGAGACGCTGAATGTTATCCACGATCTGATCAATCATCAACAATAGACTTGTCTAATAAACCAAGCAGGGGTATAATAATTTACGAACTGCAATCTTTCTACAAAAGGCCTTTCAATGAATTTTGAAAGGCCTTTTGTAGTAAGATTGGCCGTATATTTATATTTTACCAACAGTTTTGGGTTAAAATATTTGAAAACGGTTGCCTTGTCTCTTCTGCTGAGCACTAAAATCTGGCATCTGGCATCTCATCTAGAAGATATGAATTATTTGAGTTTAGAAAATGTGACGAAAACTTACGGGGAAAAAACTTTATTCAAGGATATTTCACTGCAAGTCAATAAAGGGCAAAAAATTGCTTTGGTAGCAAAGAATGGTTCGGGAAAAACGACCCTTTTAAGGGTAATCGCCGGACAGGAGGCGCCGGAAGGAGAAAAAAGTAAGATACTCGTCCGAAAAGATATTAGGATAGGCTACTTACCTCAGGACCCTGATTTTTATGCGCACCACACTATTCTTGAGGCCGTATTTGATTCGGATAATGAAATGACAAAAGCAGTCAAAGCCTACGAAGAAGCCATGCTTCTGTCTGACCCCAAGGCTATCCAATCCGCTTCAATTGCTATGGATGACCTGAAAGCCTGGGATTTTGAAGCTAAGATCAAGGAAATACTTTTTAAACTGAACATCAGCCAATTAGATCAGGAGGTCGGAAAACTTTCCGGAGGACAAAAAAAGCGCCTGGCTCTGGCAAAACTCATTATTGACGAACCCGAATTCGTCATTCTCGATGAGCCGACCAACCACCTGGACCTGGAAATGATAGAATGGCTGGAAGAATACCTGCAGCAGCCCAATATCACCTTATTCATGGTTACACACGACAGGTATTTTCTCGAAAGGGTTTGCAATCAAATCGTAGAGCTCGATCGCGGCCAAATTTACCGCTACAGCGGCAACTACTCCGATTTTTTAACGAAAAAGGCTACCCGCCGGGAAAACGAAGGTATTGAGCTGGAAAAGAACAGAAAGCTACTAAAAAAAGAACTGGAATGGGTCAACCGGCAACCACAGGCGCGAGGGACCAAAGCCAAAGCAAGGGTCGATGCTTTTTATGATCTGAAAGAAAAAACAGCTAACGTAAGGGAAAATGAAGAACTGAAAATCGACATCAAAGGACAACGATTAGGCAAAAAAATCCTTGAGCTGCATAACGTCAGCAAAAGTTTTGACGAATTAAAAATCGTAGACGGGTTTAACTACAAATTTAAAAAAAGAGAAAAAGTAGGCATCGTAGGTCCCAATGGGGTAGGTAAAACTACGTTTTTGAAATTGCTAACTAAAGAGATCCGTACGGATAGCGGCAAAGTCGTCATCGGTGATAACACGGTTTTCGGCTATTATACCCAGGCCGGCATCCAATTGCTGGAAGACAAACGCGTTATTGAAGTCATACAGGATATCGCCGAATTCATACCCTTGGAAAAAGGCCAGAAATTGACTGCCGCTCAATTGCTCGAGCGATTTCTGTTCAGCCGGAAACAACAACAAGTGTATGTTTCTCAACTCAGCGGAGGAGAGCGAAGAAGGTTATTCCTGTTATCCATTTTGATGAAAAACCCCAATTTTCTTATTCTTGACGAGCCTACGAATGATCTTGACATCCTTACCCTAAACGTTTTAGAGGAATTCCTCCTGGAGTTTCCCGGGTGTATCATAATCGTTTCACACGACCGGTATTTCATGGATAAATTGGTGGATCACCTTTTTGTGTTTAAGGGGAATGGAATTATTCAGGATTTTCCAGGGAACTACTCGGACTACAGAGCAGTAGTAAAAGCAGAACAAAAAGTTTCAAGTACTCAACAGCCGATGGAGCAAGCCTCCAATACCAATGATCCTTCCACCGAAAAGGAGGAAGGAAAGCGAAAACTAAGCTACGAAGAACGAAAACAAATGGGCAGGCTGGAAAAAGAGATCAACAAACTGGAAGAACGGAAGAAACTGATGGCAGAACAGTTCAATAATACTAATTTATCGGTTGAAAAGATCCAGGAATTATCCAAAGAACTGGAGCAAATCAACGAAAAGCTGGAAGCAAAGGAGATGGAATGGATGGAGTTGGCGGAGTATGCGTAGTGACGGGTTAAACGAGTTAAACTGGATAGACGAGTTGGAATATTTCTTAAGGTTCAGTTTTGCTGAGTATTAGACATGTTCCGAGGCTAATGCAAAAACCTTTCAAACAAAACGTAAATCAACTAAAATATGAGAAAGAATTTTTTATTGTTCATTATTTTTTTCGTGCAGGGCATTCTTTTGAATGCTCAGGGTGACATTTGGGCGCAATTGGAAGAAATTGCCATTATTGACCAAAAGGTGATGGTGCCCATGCGTGATGGGATAAGATTGGCAACAGATGTTTATCGCCCTAAAACGGATGAGCCGGTGCCCATTATTTTTTCCAGGACGCCGTATAATTTCAATTCCTGGGGAGATGGAGAAAGGAGAAACCGGACGGCCCAGCGCGCCTACGAAGCTGTTAAAAAGGGATACGCCTACGTCGTACAAAATGAACGCGGCCGTTATTACTCGGAAGGAGAATGGGATATTCTCGGCGTTCCCTTAACGGATGGCGCCGATGCTTTTACCTGGATGCAGGAACAACCTTGGTGTAATGGGAAAGTGGGTACTTTGGGTTGTTCTTCTACCGCTGAATGGCAAATGGCGGTAGCTTCCCTCGATCACCCCGCTCATGCGGCAATGGTACCCCAGGGCTACGGTGCCGGTGTCGGTCGCGTTGGCCGCTTTTTCGAACAAGGCAACTGGTACCGCGGCGGAGCACAACAAATGCTTTTTACCGCCTGGCTTTACGGAGTTGAACACGATGAATTCAAACCCAGGATCCCAAAAGGAGCGACTCAGGAAGACCTGATCCGCATCTCCCGATTCTATGACCTGGCCCCTGAAAATCCTCCCGTGGATATGAGCAAAGCGCTTGCCCATTTACCCGTACAGGATATTTTGAAAAACATCAACGGGAAAAAAGAGATCTACGATAAGATGATCCGCCGCAGACCCAATGATCCGGCCTGGTACGAAGGAGGGCTTTACCACGATGATATGCCTTTCGGCGTACCTAGTTTTTGGTTTGTATCCTGGTATGACGTATCAACCGGCCCGAATATTGAATTATTCAATCATGTCAGAAAAAATGCCGAAGATCCAGAAGTGGCGAACAATCAGTATTTAGTTATCGCTCCAACGCTTCACTGCCGCTATACATGGGCTACCGAACAAACCATTGTAGGGGAACGCAACGTTGGCGATGCCAGGCTTAACTACGATGAATTGGTCTACGGCTGGTTCGATTATTGGCTGAAGGGAGAAAATCAAGATTTCCTTGATGACTTGCCCCGGGTGCAGTACTATACAATGGGTTCCAATAAATGGCAAACCGCAGAAACCTGGCCGCCCGAGAATATGGATATGACCACTTTTTATTTATCAAGCGGCGGCAGTGCCAATAGCCTTTATGGTGACGGGCAATTGACCAGCCAGTCCCCAAAAGAAGATACTCCGGATAGCTTTACTTATGACCCGATGAACCCGGTACCTTCTTACGGCGGTAATGTATGTTGTACAGGCAATGCCATTCAGGGAGGGGCTTTCGATCAAAGCAAAATGGAGACCCGGAACGATATTCTTGTCTATACTTCCGATCCTTTGGAAGAAGGCATCGAAGTGAGTGGCTTCATTGAGTCTACCTTATACGTTTCCTCCGATGCTAAAGACACTGATTTTACGATTAAATTGATCGACGTTTACCCGGATGGCCGCGCTTATAACCTGGATGAAACCATTCAAAGAGCACGCTACCGAGAAGGTTATGAAAAGGAAGTGTTTATGGAAGAAGGTGAAGTTTACAAGCTGGAAATGACGCCAATGTCCACCAGCAATTACTTTGAGAAAGGACACCGCATACGGATTGAAATTTCAAGTAGTAATTTTCCAAGATTTACCAGAAATTTAAACACGGGCGGCAATAATTATGATGAATCAGAAGGAGTTATTGCGCACAATAAAATTCACCATTCTGAGGAATACCCATCGGCTATTAGACTGCCAATTAAACAGTAAGTAGTAGAGCAAAATTAAATCTAGAGTGTTCAGTTTGATTGACTTTACGCGCCAACATCTATTTGTTAAAAGAATGCTGGTGGTGTGTTGAAACTGAAAGGTAGGGGGCACTTTGAAAGTGCCTCCTACCTTCTAGGCTATGCTAAAAATGCCTTTGCTGGTATTTAATCAGACTGAACACCTAATTATTCGCCTAAATAACCTCCGAAGTTTCGAAAACTTCGGAGGTTTATGTTTCACTTGTATATATCATCACTTAGTTAATCTTACTTCTGGATAGAAGGTGGTAAGATCACTTTGTCAATAACATGTACCACTCCGTTAGTTGCCTTAACATCAGGCATAGCGACATTAGCGTTATTGATCTTCGCGCCATCGCTTAGATCTACTGTAATTTCTTCACCTTGTACTGTAGCTGCAGTTTGACCGTCTTGCAGATCGGTAGACATAATCTCGCCAGCCACTACGTGGTACTTCAATATCGCAGCAAGTTGGTCCTTATTTTCAGGCTTCAACAAACTTTCCAAAGTACCTTCTGGCAAAGCAGCAAATGCTTCATTTGTTGGTGCAAAAACAGTAAAAGGACCATCACCGCTCAGCACGCCGACCAATTCAGCAGCTTTCACTGCAGCAACCAAAGTAGACAATGATTCTGTACCTACGGCTAACTGAACAATATTTTTAGTAGGCTCTTCTTCCTCCATCATAGAAGGTGGTAGTATAACCTGATCGATGATGTGTACCGTACCGTTAGCTGTCTTTACATCCGCAGCTACAACATTCGCACCGCTTATTTTCACTCCGTTTGACAAATCTACTGTAATGTCCTCTCCTTGTACGGTAGCAGCCGTCTGACCATCTTTTAAATCCGTAGACATAATGTTACCCGCAACTACATGGTAAGTAAGAATGGCCTGTAATTGTGTTTTGTTCTCAGGTTTTAATAAATTCTCCAGTGCTCCTTCGGGCAACGCGGCGAAAGCTTCGTTGGTAGGTGCAAAAACAGTAAATGGCCCTTCACCGCTAAGCGTTTCTACCAAATCGCCAGCTTTAACAGCTGCTACAAGTGTAGAAAGTGACTCAGTCGCCATTGCTGTCTCAACAATATTTTTTTGTTGTGCGCAAGACGTCAAATATCCTCCCAAAGCTAGTACAACCAATAAGGCGTTAATCAAATTACTTCTCATGATAACAATTTTATGTTTAAATAATATAAATACATATATATTTTACCCACTGTAGTAAACCAGCAAGTAAGCATGCAATAATTCTAATGTTTTATTGAAATGGTGTGTCGAGTAAAGCTGTGTTTGTTAATATATGGTATAAACAACGGCCCTTGCACTATGTTCCGAAAAAGATTAATTAATTATTGTTAAATAGCGTTAAAAAAAGAGGGTAATCGCTGACGTAACATTTCGGAATATTTGTTCACAAAAAGCTTGGTTTATATGTAACAGAATTGTAATAATATGGAGTAAAAAGAATTTGACTTCACGATTGAACACCGATTTTTATCGTAATCACACAATGAAATCCAAGCCTGAGAGATGTGACACAGAAATAGTTCTATCCCCTACAAAATGTATATTTACGCACTAATCTTGCTATGAGGAGATAGCTTTGACAAAGTACAAAGTAGTTTCCATTAACTACTCATCTTCCCATATGCACTAAAAGAATGGAAATATCAGCCGGGGATACCCCGCTGATACGGCTGGCCTGACCAATAGTATGCGGCTTGATGCGCATCAATTTTTCTCTGGCTTCAGCGGATAGAGATTTGAGCTGCTGGTAATCCATATTTTCGTGGAGTTTTACCGATTCTAAGCGATTCATTTTGGCTACCAACTCCTTCTCCTTTTTGATATAGCCCTCATAGCGCATATTGGTATAGGCGAGGTGGATCACTTCATCATCGTATTGACTGAGGAAGCCATCCAGTTCCGGCAGTGTTTCGCGGAGGTGTGTCAAACTAAGCTGAGGGCGTAGGAGGATCTGCAACATTTTAACCTTTTGCTTTATAGGAGAAGTCCCCTGTGCGGACAAAAGGCCGTTCAATTGATCCGGGCCGACGCTTGTTTCGGCAAAAAACCGTTCAATAGCTTGAGCTGATAATGTTTTTTCTTCTACGCGTTTCATACGCTCCTCCATGCCTTTCATTCCCAGGGCCTGTACCATCGGGCTAAGCCGGAGGTCCGCATTATCTTGTCGTAGCAAAGTACGGTATTCTGCACGCGAAGTAAACATCCGGTAAGGCTCTTTAGTCCCTTTATTGACCAAGTCGTCAATGAGGACACCAATATAGGCATCTGACCGCTTCAAGATGAACGGTTCTCTGTCGTGGATACGCAGATGGGCATTAATCCCCGCGATCAGTCCCTGGCAGGCAGCTTCTTCGTATCCCGTAGTACCGTTGATCTGGCCGGCAAAAAACAATTGTTTGACCAACCGGGTTTCCAGCGTCAACTTCAATTGAGTAGGAGGGAAGAAGTCATATTCAATAGCGTAACCCGGACGAAACATTTTCATGTTTTCGAAGCCTTTTACTTTACGCAAGGCTTTATACTGCACATCTTCCGGTAAAGACGATGAGAATCCGTTGACGTAGATCTCACAGGTGTTCCAACCTTCGGGTTCGACGAACAACTGATGGCGGTCGCGATCGGCAAACCGGTCAATTTTATCCTCAATAGAAGGACAATAACGAGGGCCCAGGCCGCGAATTCGGCCATTGAACATTGGCGAACGGTCAAATCCCGTCCTCAACAGGTCGTGTACTTCCGTATTCGTATAAGCGATGTGACAGGACAACTGCTTTTCCAATTTGGGCGTATCGGTATAAGAGAACTTTCCGGGGTCTTCATCTCCCGCTTGTACGTCCATCAAATCCCAGTTGAGGGATCTTCCGTCAATCCTGGGCGGCGTACCGGTCTTCATGCGGCCGGACTCAAACCCGAGTTCCAACAGCTGTTCCGTGATCCCCGTAGCAGCGCGCTCACCGGCACGTCCGCCACCAAACTGTTTTTCACCAATGTGGATGATACCGTTCAGGAAAGTACCGTTCGTCAACACCACCGACTTGCTCTCTATTTCGAGGCCGATTCCCGTCCGTACGCCTTTAACGACACCGTCTTTCACAACAATTCCCTTGACCATTTCTTGCCAAAAGTCGATATTGGGATGCGCTTCCAACATTTCCCGCCATTTGGTCGCAAAAAGCATACGGTCGCTTTGTGCGCGGGGACTCCACATCGCCGGTCCCTTAGAACGGTTTAGCATACGGAATTGAACCATTGTATGGTCAGTAACAATTCCTGAGTATCCCCCTAATGCATCTATTTCGCGAACGATCTGTCCTTTTGCAACTCCTCCCATAGCGGGATTGCACGACATCTGAGCGATCGTCTGCATATTCATCGTAGCCAGCAATACCTTCGACCCGAGGTTTGCCGCTGCAACGGCAGCCTCACATCCGGCATGACCGGCACCTACCACTATGACATCGTATTTTGGAAACATCTTTTATTTTTTGGAGGTTAGAGACTATCTAGACTTTTGACGCTAGACTCTAGAAGTTAGACTAAAAATTCTAACTAATTGACAATCAACGGAAATTTTATTTATTCTGAAAAATTGATATCCATTGAATATCAGCGGTTTGTTGTCTAAAATCTAGCGTCTAGCGTCCAAAGTCCAAAGACTATATCAATAACCAACAATATTTTCTTATCTGAACCTCATTCTACTTCAACATCCGGACGGCCCTTTTAACGCCTTCCACTAATTTATCTATATCTTCAAAGCTATTATAGAACGCAAAAGAAGCTCTGACCGTTCCCGGAATACCGTATCTATCCATCAAAGGCTGAGTACAGTGATGGCCGGTGCGCACGGCAATGCCCAACTGATCGAGAATAGTACCGACATCGTAAGGATGAACCCCTTCGATCAGGAAAGAAATAACACTGGCTTTATGTTCTGCCGTTCCGATGATCCTGATCCCTTCAATAGCCTGCAGTTGTTCCGTAGCGTATTCTAACAAGGCATGCTCGTGTTCGGCGATCGCATCGTACCCTACTTCCAGGATGTATTCGACTGCTGCTCCTAAACCGATAACTCCGGAAATATCAGGTGTACCGGCTTCAAATTTGTGCGGCAATTCACCGTAGGTTGTTTTCTCGAAAGTAACCGTTTCGATCATTTCTCCACCACCTTGATAGGGCGGCATTTTTTCGAGCCACTCCTCCTTACCGTATAAAACACCGATGCCCGTCGGGCCAAACATTTTATGCCCCGAGAAGGTATAAAAGTCTACATCCAATGCCTGAACATCCACTTGAGCATGAGGAACAGCCTGTGCCCCGTCAATTAATACCGGGACGTTGCGTGCATGTGCTTTGGCAATAATCTCTTCCACAGGGTTTATGGTGCCCAACGCATTAGATATGTGCACGACGGCCACTAATTTGGTGCGGTCTGTCAACAGCTTCTCGTATTCTTCCAGCAGGAGTTCTCCTTCATCATTCACCGGTATCACTTTTAACTTAGCACCCGTTCTTTCACAAGCCAATTGCCAGGGAACAATATTGGAGTGGTGCTCCATGGCCGAAATGATGATCTCGTCACCGGGCTTCAAAAACTTTTGGGAGAACGAAAAAGCTACCAGGTTTATCCCCTCCGTTGCGCCCCGAACGAAAATGACTTCCTTTGTGGAACGGGCATTGATGAACTTCCTTACCAATTCGCGGGCGTGCTCGAAAGCATCCGTAGCTTTCTGGCTTAATTCGTATACCCCACGGTGTACATTGGCGTGTGATTCATTGTAATAATGATCTATCGCCTCAATTACCTGATGAGGTTTTTGACTCGAAGCAGCACTATCCAGAAAAACAATGGGTTTACCACGCATTTGTTGTTGGAGTAGTGGAAAATCACTGCGTATTTCATCTATATCAAAAACCTTCTTTTTTTTCATCTCTGTTATGCTCTGCATTGTCTTAAATTAACTTTGATTGAAGATAAGGATTCTGGAGCAAAAAATTATTGCTCGCCGATATTAACCACACCAACAGCCTTTTACATATGAAATCCTGTACGAAAGAAAACAAAAAATACTACGATTCAGTAGGTCAGAAATAATATAATCAATAAATTAGACGCCAGACCTCAGACTGTATGAGTGGGGGTAAAGAGATCTTAATACTTGCGATCAGCACATTTATCCGTAAACGTCAGGACGAAAAATGTCCTGATTTTAAACATCAGGGAGTGTGTTCAAGCGTAATTCACCATTGTCCGTCTACTTACTTATTGCCTGATTTCTACTACTTTCTCAGCTTGGCCGTCACCCATTCATCTACCTTATCTCTTACTTGTTCCAGGGGCATTTTTTCAATTACTTCAGTGATAAAAGCGTGCTGAAGCATAGCTCTTGCCTTGGCATCATCCAAGCCTCTGGCCTTCAGATAGTAAACGGCTGTTTCATCAAGTTGCCCTACCGTAGCGCCGTGGCTGCATCGTACATCATCCGCGTAAATCTCCAGTTGCGGTTTAGTATCCATTACCGCACGATCAGAAAGCACTAACGTACTGTTTTGCTGATAAGCATTGGTTTTTTGTGCATCTTGACGAACCATTACTTTTCCATTGAAAACGCCCCTTGCACGATCTTTGATGATACCTTTGTATAACTCATTGCTGTTACAGTGGGGATGAGCATGATCAATAAAGGTCTGGTTGTCGATATGTTGAGATTCTCCCGGAAGATAAAGACCATAGAAATTAGTCATCGTACCCGTATCTTTGAGCATGGAACTCAAATTATTACGGACTATTTTTCCTCCCAGATCAACGGTGTAATTGGAGTAAGTGCTATCACGAGCCTGTCTAACGACGGTATCGTTTATCCGGAAAGCTGCCTGACTATCCAGTTGTATCTTGTAATGGTGCAGATGACTATTGGCGCCAACACCGAAATTATTCATGCTGTTGATGAAATAAGGCTTCTCACTTAAAGCGTGGAAACTCTCTATGACCGTACATTCACTATTATCTTCGACGTGAATGACCACTCGGGGAGAGATGAGAATCTCAGCTTCCGTATCTGTTAAATAAAGCAGGTGAATGGGCGGTAATTCATTTGCTCCCTTCTTGACGTGAATGAAAATACCGTGGGTAGCAAAGGCTTCATTCAAAGCGGCGAAGGTACCCATAGGTTCACTTGCCGGTTGCTCCAACTGCTTTTGAACGATCGTTGCGTAGGTTTCTTCCTGAATGGCTTGGTCTAGAGGCAATAAAACGATCTTACCATCATTTGAAGGAAGATTGGAAAGGTCTTCCTGAAAGATCCCGTTAGTAAACACGAGAATATTGGTATCCAGGTTTCCAAATTTATAATTATCCAGTTGGGCAGTAGTAACTTCGAAAGGAATGCCGATCTGGTACTTTGGTTCAACAATTCTGGCAACACTGGTGTATTTCCAGTCTTCATCCTTTCGCGTAGGCAAAGAAAGATCTTTAAACCGCTTGATCGCCGTCTTTCGATAATTATGTGCCTTTAATTTACTTTTGCCGTTCAGGTTTTGCTCGAAAATCTCGAACAGTTCGGTAAATTGATTTTTTATTGCTGTAATTTGCTCGTTTGCCGATGTTGACATTTTACACTTTTTTCTTTGGTGTTTTCAATTATGCCGCACTGGCATTGTCATATTGTGCTTTAACCCAGTCGTAACCCTCGCGCTCTAACTTCAATGCAAGGTTCTTGTCTCCCGACTCCACGATACGGCCATCGTAAATAATGTGGACGAAATCTGGGACGATATATTCCAGTAGTCGCTGATAATGAGTGATCACCAGGAAAGAATGCTCCGGCGAACGTACTTGATTTACCGCTTCTGCGACGATGCGTAAAGCATCGATGTCCAGCCCGGAATCTGTTTCATCTAAAATAGCGAGCTTTGGCTCCAGTAGGGCCATTTGCAGCATTTCACAACGCTTCTTCTCACCACCGGAAAACCCTTCATTAAGAGACCGCTGTAATAGTTTAGGATTCATACTCAGCAGATCAGCTTTCTCTCTTAAAAGCTTCAGGAGTTGCGCAGCATTCAATTCTTCTTTGCCTTGTGCCTTTCTGACCGCATTAACGCTCTCCTTCAAGAAATTAGCCGTACTCACGCCGGGTATCTCAACAGGATACTGAAAAGCCAGGAAAAGACCAGCCTGGGCTCTTTCATCTACATCCTCTTCCAGAATATCCTTACCATTGAATTCAATGCTCCCTTCTAAAACTTCGTATTCTTCCTTACCCGCTAAAACATGAGCTAAAGTACTCTTACCCGAACCATTCGGCCCCATCAGAGCATGAACCTCACCCGATTTCACCTCCAGGTTGATTCCGTTCAGGATGATTTTATCGTCAACAGAAACTTTTAGATCTTTAATACTTAGCATTTCTGAGTTTATTTTTATTTAAGATGCTAGAATTTAAATCTTGGGTTAAAAGACCCAACTTAAAAATGAAAATAATGTGTGCGAAATATGCATTCACTGACCGTTTGTTCTTCTTGAGATAGCGGATAACACTATCCGACACTACCTTCCAGACTGATGGCCAATAGTTTTTTGGCTTCGGCGGCAAATTCCATCGGTAATTCTCTGAAGACATCTTTACAATAACCACTTACGATCATATTAATAGCATCTTCTTCACTGAGCCCTCTTTGCATCAAGTAATACATCTGATCTTCGCCGATCTTTGAAGTAGTAGCTTCGTGCTCTACTTTCGCAGAATTATTTTCCACTTCCAGGTAGGGGAAGGTGTGGGCACCACAACGATCTCCCATCAGTAAAGAATCACATTGGGAAAAATTATGGGCATTTTCAGCTTTGCGTCCAATCTTAACCAACCCGCGGTAGGAGTTGTTACTCACCCCGGCAGAGATACCTTTAGAAATGATAGTACTCCTGGTGTTTTTACCAATATGCACCATTTTGGTGCCGGTATCAGCCTGCTGGTGGTTGTTCGTTACCGCTACGGAATAAAATTCGCCGACGGAATTGTGGCCTTTTAATACACAGCTTGGATATTTCCAGGTGATCGAGGAACCTGTTTCTACCTGTGTCCAGGTGATCTTAGAATTATCCCCCTTGCAAAGTCCTCGTTTAGTAACGAAGTTGTATACCCCGCCTTTCCCTTCTTTATCACCCGGATACCAATTTTGGACGGTTGAATACTTGATCGTCGCCCCTTCCATTGCTACCAGCTCTACCACCGCCGCATGCAATTGATTTTCATCTCTCATCGGAGCGGTACATCCTTCCAGGTAGCTGACATAACTGCCTTTTTCAGCAATAATAAGGGTACGCTCGAATTGACCGGTATTCGCAGTATTGATGCGGAAGTAGGTTGACAATTCCATCGGGCAGTGCACTCCTTCCGGAACGTAAACAAACGAACCATCGCTGAAAACAGCAGAGTTCAGTGTTGCAAAGAAGTTATCCGTATAAGGAACTACGGTCCCCAGGTATTTCTTTATCAACTCAGGATGATCATGGACCGCCTCACTAAAGGAACAGAAAATAATGCCAAGCTCGGCAAGCTTTTCTTTATAAGTAGTTTTTACCGAAACACTGTCGATCACGGCATCCACGGCAACACCTGCTAATACCTTTTGTTCTTCAAGGGGAATGCCCAACTTGTTAAAGGTTTCCAATAATTCAGGATCTACCTCATCCAGACTTTTCAACTGCGGCTTCTTCTTGGGCGCAGCATAATAGATGATATCCTGGTAATCAATCGGAGGATAATTGACATTCGGCCAGCTGGGTTCTTTCATCTCCTTCCAGTATTGCAGTGACTTTAGTCTCCACTCCAACATGAATTCCGGCTCATTCTTCTTTGCCGAGATGGCTCTCACAATATCCTCATTCAACCCTTTCGGTAAGGTCTCTGTCTCAATATTACTCGTAAAACCGTATTTATATTCGCCCTGTGTATGTTCTTCCAGCGCACGCATTGAGTCACTCATAAATGTGGGAGTTTTTTTAAAATTCAAAAATTGTTACTGTCGCAGTCTTATTTAGACTAATTTTAAACAATCTGCAATTTAATACACTCTGATGAATATTTGGTTCACCTGATATCTCTTTTTTTGCATCTGTATAAAATATGGACTTTTGACGCTAGACGCTAGACGCTAGATTTTAGACAACAAAACGCTGATATTCAATGGATATCAATTTTTCAGAATAAATAAAATTTCCGTTGATTGTCAATTAGTTAGAATTTTTAGTCTAACTTCTAGAGTCTAGCGTCAAAAGTCTAGATAAAATAATAAGCCTCTAAATAAGCATGCACCATCTTAGACAGTTAAATTCTACAATTGTTTTGGTTGAAATAACTGATCTTTGTAAAAAAAGCTTTGCAGAAAGTAGTCATTTCTTCGACGTACCGAAAACACGAGCAGAAGCGATTGGAGTACGTGTTGTCCTTTATTCAGCATCATCCGCTGAATCCCCGGCCGGATATGCCCTGGCGGCTAAACGAGAACTACGCACCGGGTGACCTCGTCATCGGTTACGGCGACGCGCTTCCGGAGGCCTCTTTTGCTTACTGTATACCCATGCAAAAAGTATTTTTTGAAAAAGAAGCTTTCCTGGAACACCATTATATCATTACCCCCAACTCCTACTTTACATCCGATAACCAAAGGATCTATTCCGTAGAAACCCAACTGAAACAGGAACAACCACTCCTCAAAGACCGGACCTTTCAGTTTGATCTTTTCGAAACTATTTTCTTCCATTTGAGTCGGTACGAAGAAGTAACCGCCTTTGAAGCAGACCATAACGAATGCGGCTGGCTGGCAGAAGAAAAACAATTGTTGGTAAGGAATCACCTGGAAAAACGCCCGGTAGTCGATGAATTGATCCGATCTTTTTTTGAAATCCTTTTTAACACAAAGATCGACCGGCCCTGTACCTATGATCTTTCCCATGATATCGACGTGATCTACCGCTTCCGGCCCTTTTATAAATTTTTGCGGTCTATTGCGGCGACTCTCTATTATCGTCGTGGGACGGATCAACTGAAAAAGTCTTTCTCGCACTACCTCAAAATGAAAAGCGGAGCCGCAGCGGACCCTTACGATTCTTTTGATTGGCTGTTCCGGCCGGAAAAAGACTTCGCCCCCAGGCGTCTGTACCTCATGAGCGGGGGAAATACGCGGTATGATAATTATTACCAGGTCGACTCTTTTCAGGTAACGGTCATCATCCAAAAAGCGAGGGCCAAAGGCTACCAGGTCGGCCTCCATCCCAGTTTCAACGCGGGATTGTTCGCCGGTATGTTCGCCGAAGAGAAAAGAAAGCTCGAATCGGTATTAAAAGAAACGGTTAAATACAGCCGTCAGCATTGGTTGCGTTTTAACTGGGCTGTCACCCCCGCCATCATCACTCAAAACCAACTATTAGAAGATGCTTCCATCGGATTTAACGACCGCTTGGGTTTTCGCTGTGGAACGGGCTTTCCCTACCACCTCTACGATTTTGGGGAAGAAGCTCCTTACCCATGGCGGGAAAGACCTTTTGCTTTAATGGAAAGTTCGGCGATCCACGAAAGCCGGCATACCGGAAAAACCGTAACGGAGGTGTTAACCCAGCTGCTTGCAACAAATCAACGGAATACGCATCTTTCTTTGAATTTTCACAACAGCAATTTCGATCCTACCCTGGAAACGGGGAGAGAATTGGAGGCGTTTTATCGAGGCTTCATCATCCCGAAATGATTACAAAAAATGGTCAGCAATGCTTAATTTGATCAAGAAAGGTAAAAACAACCGTTTGTGATCGAACTAAAGAATAGCATTTGGCATTAAAATTTTATTAAAATCTTTAAAAGCATTATGATCCATTCTTCCAATCTTTTTTTGTTAAGACCCTTATTACTATGGTTGACGTTGTCTTCCTCATTCTTTGTAACTCCGGGATCCGCCCAGGTTCGAATGGAGGATTACCCGCCATTTAAATTCGAACTTGATACTGACTTTTCGGTAGCGACGGAACAACAGATCCAGGAAGAAACCAAAGAGATCGTAGCCGCACAAAGTGGCCTTACGGACGAAGAGCTGAGAAAAATCAATTATTGGAATGCGTCTTATTCTTCCTACCGCTGGCATCAGATCATGATGGAAATTAGCCGGGCCCACCAAGGCCATAAGAACGGAGGGCGGGTCGTCATCCTGCACCTGGCCATTTACGACGCTTTGGTGGAAGTATGGGAACACAAAAAAGCAAATACACAACAAGCACCCTTCCGAAGCTATCCTGAGGTAAAAAAACTCAGCCGGGAGAGAGACTACTCCTCGTTCATTTGCGAATGGAGCGCCGCTGCCGGAGCTGCACATCAAGTCATCAATTATTATTTCCCGTACCGGAAACCGTACCTCGATTCTCTGCTCGACGCCTTTACCACTACCCGCCTGCAGACGGGTCTGCAGCTGCCCTCCGATATCGAAAAAGGATTGGCGATCGGACGGCAAATAGCCGGTCAATACATCGAATACGCCAAAACGGACCGGACGGACAAAATGTGGGAAGGACAAGTGCCCGAAGCCGACAGCCTCTGGTCGGGCAACCCCGGAAAATGGGATCCCATGAAGCGCCAATGGCGGCCCCTCACGCTGCGTAGCGCCGATCAATTCCGCCCGGCACCACCACCCACCGACTGGACCAAAGACATGGAAGAACTGCGACAGTTCAACGCCACCCACCAGACCAGCGACATCGCCTGGAAGTGGAAAAGCGCACCGGTATGGGACAACCTCCTGGAACGTAAAATCCTGGAGTACGACCTCAACCCGATCGAAGCCGCCTTTGCCAGTGCCGTTCACCATACCGCCCGATTTGACGGGATCATTGCCGCCTGGGACGGCAAATACCATTACTGGGGCATTCGCCCGTTCCAGTACGATCCGTCGTTCAGACCCATCCTGGTGGATACCCCCAATTTTCCCGGTTATCCCGCCGGACATACTACGGTTGCGGGATCGATCGCTACGGCTTTGTCTTTTCTTTTCCCGCAGGATGAACAATTGTTCCACGACCTGGCCTGGGAATGCTCCGAATCCCGCTTTGAAGGCGGCGTCCATTTCCGCACGGACAATGAAGTTGGGGTGAGAGTCGGGAATAAGGTGGGGCAACAAGTCATTGAGGCCTTTACGAAATAAACGTACCTGGTACCGGGGAATTAATTCCGCGAAAAAATAGCAATTGCATTCCCCAAATATTTACACTAAATTTTGTGCTCAAGCATAAAACCCACTAATGAAAAGAAAAATCGCCATCCTGAGAGGCATCAATGTCGGAGGCAAAAGAAAGATCCTAATGGCCGACTTAAAGTCGATGTTCGAAACCCTGCACTTTTCCGGCATCCAAACCTATATCCAAAGCGGGAACGTCCTTTTCCATACGGACAATGACGACCACGCAGCGCTATCGAATAGTATTGAAAAGGCGATCGACGAACAATTCGGTTTTGAGGTGCCGGTCATCATCCGCACGGCGGAAGAGCTGGCCGCTGCCGTCGATAAAAATCCTTTCTACCAGGATGCAGTCGACGTTAAGCAACTGCACCTGACTTTTCTGGAGCAAGAACCTTCCCCCGCTAACAAACAACACACGGAATCCTACAATTACGAACCGGATGAATTTGTCATCGAAGGAAAGCATGTTTTCATTTATTGCGATGGGAAATACCACAAATCAAAATTATCGAATACCTTTTTTGAGAAGCAATTGCAGGTCAAGGCGACTACGCGAAACTGGAAGACGGTGTTGAAGTTGTGGGAGATGAGCCGGTAGGTGTATTAAGGTAAGGCACTAGCTGTATTGACCTCAAAACTTGGGGCATTTCTTTCACCACTAAGTACGCAAAGAGACGCGAAGTTCTTTTTTCTTGGCGTTTCTTTGTGGTCTTTGCGGTGAGTAAAAACTTTGACCTCAAATTTAACCGGCAATAGAGCTAGACGCTAGAATAGTCTGCATTTGTGGGCCGGAGATACTAATAAGAGAGGATGACCTTCCTCTGAAGTTAAGGGAAATGATGTAAG